>JAHEIW010000002.1 GCA_024639185.1 Deltaproteobacteria bacterium
TTACGGTTTGATCGGTCTCAGCGAAATACTGTCTGCGCTCGGAATGGCCAATGATACAATAGGTGCAGCCCACGGCTTTTAGCATGGATGCTGATATTTCACCGGTATAAGCACCTTCGGGTTCCCAGAACAAATTTTGTGCCCCCAAAGCCACCGGCCCCTGGTAGATGACAGCACTGACCGCGGCGAGGGCGGTATAGGTTGGGGCGATCATGATATCGACATCCGCCACTGAACCCACGCGCAGGTCCAGTTCCCGCGCGGTTTCAGCGGCTTCTTTCGGTGTTTTATACATTTTCCAGTTTCCCGCAATCAGGGGTCTGCGATTTTCCATCTTCGGATCCCTTTTTCTAACTAGATTCAAGGTTCAATGGTTTTACGTTTGCCGTAACCAACCTGTTTTATTCGTTCTATTTGTTTCATTGGTTATATTGGTTGGACTAAGTGCAACCAATTGAACTAATTAAACCAATCAAACCAATCAAACAGATTTAGCACCCATTGCCCGGCGAACATCTGACACCATCTTTTTACTATTTGAAGTTATAATTGAGCGCCTACCATTGCCGCCAGATCCACCATCCGATGGGAATAGCCCGACTCATTGTCATACCAGGAAAGTACTTTTATCATGTTGCCGACGACATAAGTTGTGGGCGCATCGACGACTGACGAAAATGAGGATCCGTTGTAATCGACTGAAACCAGAGGCTCTTCGCTGTATCCCAGAATACCGGCTAAAGACTCTTGCGAAGCAGTCTCTAAGGCCGAATTTACTTCAGACATGGTTATGTCGGGTTTTTCAACGACTGCCACAAAGTCCACCAGAGACACATTGGGTGTTGGAACGCGAATGGCCAAACCATTGAGCTTACCGTCTAATTCCGGCAGCACCAGCGCTACCGCTTTAGCCGCGCCGGTGGTGGTGGGCACCATCGAAAGCGCTGCTGCGCGCGCGCGGCGCAAATCCTTATGCGGAAAATCCAGCAGGCGCTGATCACCGGTGTAAGCATGAATGGTGGTCATCAATCCGCTCTTTAGACCGAAATTTTCCAGAATCACTTTAGCCACCGGTGCCAGACAGTTTGTGGTGCAGGAGGCATTTGAAATGATGTGGTGCCGGCGCGGTTCATACTGATTTGAGTTGACGCCCATGACAACAGTGATATCCGGATCGCTGGCCGGCGCGGATATGATGACTTTGCGGGCACCGGCGGTCAGATGCCCGGAAGCCCCTTCGCGATCCCGGAACAACCCGGTGCATTCTGCCACAATGTCAACATCGAGTTCATTCCAACCGATTTTGGCAGGCTCTTTGATGGACCGGATGGCGATGGACTTATCGTCGATCTGCATGCGGTCATCCTGCGCAGCGATATCCACATCGAATATGCCGTGAACGGAATCATATTTAAGCAGGTGCGCCATGGTGGCCGCATCGGCCAGGTCGTTGATGGCGACAACTTGAACGTTCGGATGGTTCCAGGCAGCTCGAAACACAAGTCGTCCAATCCGGCCGAATCCATTAATACCAATTTTTATTGTCATAATTGCTCCTTTATATGCTTTACCATCACCAGCGCATCTTCGCCTGTCTCTGGATAGTAATTGGGCCTTGTCCCCAGCATTTGAAAACCTGCCTTATGATACAGCGCAATTGCCGACGTATTTTTGGGACGGACTTCAATATACATTGCGCTAACCTGATGCTGTTTGGCCAGTTTAAAACAGTGCTGCAACAACCCGGTGGCCACCCCTCTGGCTTGATAACCCGCCTCGACTGCAATTCGCATTACATGCATTTCTTTCAACAGGATGCGCACAAACACATAGGCGATGATATCCACATGCCCGTTGTCCGCGTGTGTTCGGGCGACATAGGTATATGCATCCTTGCGATCTAATTCTTCTAAAAATGATCTGCGCTGCCAGGGTCTATCAAATGCATTGCGGTCAATGTTCAGAATTCGGTCTATATCCCGTGGCTTTGCGGCTTCCAGTTGCCAATCAGGCATGACCTAACCCCGCTTATTTCCTTTTAATATGCTGCTTGCCAGGGAGATGCTTTTTTTGCCGAACTTTTCCAGTTTGACAGCCAGTTTAGCCAGGTCCTTTTTGCCGCGGGTATTGACGGCCTGGATTAAAATGGGTAGGTTCACGCCGGCGATAACCTCTATGCGTCCTTCCTCAAGAAACGAATAGCTTAAATTCGATGGGGTACCCCCAAACATATCGGTCAATATCAGGACACCATCTTTGGATTTCACTTTTTTAATGCCTTTGGCAATTTTATTCCGCAATACCTCGGCGTTTTCAGTCAGATCAATCGATACCGATACCAGGGCTTCCGGTTTATTGCCGATGATAAATTCAGCTGCTTCAATGAGCGCGTCTCCCAGTTGACTGTGTGTTACGACGACAATACCGATCATGGTGCTCCTCGCACAAACTTTATATATTTACAGCAAAGTCTTGATCACTATAACCGGCCCATAAGTAGCAGATTTTCTAATCATGTTGGCCGGTTGAGCCGGTTTTGCCCGTCCTAAAAGACATATACCTGATTCTCCTTTTTCTAACGGGCAACGGGCTTAACCTCCTAAGAGGACTGATTTATATCCCGATGAATTATTTCGATTTGGTCTTTTGTTTTTCGGATATGATCAAAGATGGCGCCTGCAATGGTCACCGAGCGGTGGCGGCCGCCAGTGCAGCCAATGCCCAATGTTAAATAGGATTTGCCTTCTTTTTCATACATGGGTATCAGATAATCAAGTAATTCCATATATTTATCTAAAAAAGTTTTGGTATCCGTATGATTTAGTACGAATTTTTTAATTTTAGTATCTGTACCGTCCAAAGGTTTCAATTCTGAAACGAAGTAGGGGTTGATCAGAAAACGGACATCGATGATCAGATCGGCATCGTGGGGGATCCCATACTTAAAACCGAAAGAGACCACCTGAATCCGCATTGACACCTTGATCTTACTTTTGCGGGCAATCTCCAATATGCTGGCTTTGAGTTCATGGACCGTAAAATTGGATGTGTCAATGATTTTATCGGAAACGGCCCTCAAATCAGCCAATTGCTTTTTTTCGGCGCGGATGCCTTCCAGTAAACTTTTGGCCTGCTGAGAAAGCGGATGTTGCCTGCGGGTGGCGCTATAGCGCTGTACCAGAATATCCTCTTCTGCCTCCAGAAAGAGAATTTCAAATGCGTAACCTTCTTTTTTTAGCGAGTCAAAAACGGCGCTATATTCTGAAAGAAATCCCTTCTCCCGTAGGTCCATTGCCAGGGCTATACCGGCAATTCCGGTATCATTTTCAATGGGTAATTCCAGAAATTTGGGTAGGAGGGCCACCGGCATGTTGTCCACACAGTAAAAGCCGGCATCCTCAAATGCTGCCATGGCCGTGCTTTTGCCGGAGCCGGATAGGCCGGTTATAATGATGATAATTAGTTGTTTCACCTTATGGATTGCCTGAATTTTACATAAAAATTAATGAGACCTTAAGTTTAGAGGATTATATAGAGCTGTGCAATTTATATATTTAATACATAAAATCGTTTAAGTAAAATGGATGATAATCAATTTATCTCATTAATTTTTACCCGGCGGGCGAGCCGGAGGTTTCCATCTGCTGTGTTATTAAAGGCGAAGCATAGTACACTATAGCTTCGCCCTTAAATGCCGTGCATATGAAATCCTCCGACTCGTGCAAAATTCAGGTAACACGCCATTATCCATTAGCCGGAAAAATTGATGGCTATATCCCCTTTTTATACGAATAATGTTTTGGAATATGTAAGGCTGCCAATGATCGGTGTGGCTTAGAACTCTTCATCATCCTGATTGATGATATCAAAGATTTCATCTTGATCAGCCGCATTCAGCAGTCGCTCTTTGAATTGATCATTTTTTAGGATTCTTGAGATGCGAGCCAGAAGCTTCAGGTGAAGTCCGGTGGAATCCTCGGGTGTGATCAGTACAAAGAAAATGTGAGTCGGTTCCCCGTCAATCGATTCAAAATCAATGCCTTTGCGGCTCAAACCAAATCCCAGCACCAGTGACTCGAGGTCTTTTATTTTACCATGCGGAATGCCGATGCCTCCGCCGATTCCAGTGCTGCCAAGCCGTTCTCTTTCCATGAGTACCCGTACCAGGTCCTCTGAATTCAGATCGGTACTTTCGGCCAATGGGGCTACCAGTTCCTCAAGCAGCCCCTTTTTATTTTGCGATTTTAAATCATCCAAAATCGCTTCTTTCGGCATGACATCTAAGATTTTCATGTACGTTTTACCTGTATGTTCTCAGGTGTTCCTGTGTTTGTAGATTAGGATTTTTAATAAAAAGAGAAGCGGGTAGGGCGTTATAGCACCTTTGATCAGTTGGGGCAATCAAAACCCGCAACCCGCGATGAGGTTAGCTGCTGGGTTGAATTAACCCGTAATGGCCGTCTTTACGTCGGTACAAAACGTTGACCTGATCTGAACGCGCATTGGTAAACACTAGAAAATTGTCATCGAGCAGGTCCAGCTGCAGGGCAGCTTCTTCGACATCCATGGGTTTATATTCGATGTGTTTGATGCGAATGTGACTTTCCGATTCATCATCGGTGCCACTGATATCTTGCTCCAGCATACTCTGGTTTAAGGGCCTGGCATTGCTGCGGCGTTCCCGGATTTTTTCCTTATTTTTCTTTATTTGTTTCTCCATTTTATCCAGGACCATATCAATTGCCGAGTACATATCTACGGTTTCTTCTTTACCGTTTATCGTTAAACGGTCTCCGACGATGTTGATTTCAGCCATATGTCGAAATTTTTCAACGGATAAAACCACGTTGGCTTCCGCTGGATTATCGAGTAAACGATCAAATCGATCTAACTTATCTTGAACGTATGATTTTAAGGTATCGGAAGAATTGAGGTTTTTAAATGTTACCGATGTCTGCATACGCAACCCCCCTAAATTTGTTTACGTTTGTTGGATGGCAACACTTTGAGCATTTCACGATATTTCGCAACCGTGCGACGTGCGATGTGAATGTCATGGTCATGTTTTAAGAGTTGTGAAATTTTATCATCGCTGTATGGCTTTTTAGGATTTTCAGCCGCAATGATTTGACGTATTTTCTCCTGAACACTGGCAGAGGCGATATCACCACCATGCGACCGCCTGATAGAGCTGTTAAAAAAGTATTTTAATTCAAATATACCCTGCGGCGTGTAAGCGTATTTATTGGTGGTGACGCGGCTAATCGTGGATTCGTGCATGCTGATATCCTGAGCCACATCCCTGAGCACCATCGGCTTCAAATAGGCAATGCCCTGTTCAAAGAAATCCCGTTGAAACTTCAAGATGCTCTCCATAACCTTATATATGGTTTTCTGACGCTGATGAATGCTTTTGATCAACCAGGCTGCCGACCTTATTTTGTCCTGAATGTAATCTTCGGCATCTCCGGGAATTTTTTTTCCGCGACTGATGGTTTTTTTATAGAATGAATTAACGCGCAGTTTGGGCATCCCGTCATCATTGAGCATAATCACAAAATCGTCTTCCAATTTATAAACGTAGATGTCCGGGTTTATATATTGTGGCGTTTCTTCGCTAAATTGGCGGCCGGGTTTGGGCTCGAGTGCCTTGATGATGTTGACCGTCGAAACCACATCGTCCATGCTAATTTTTAGTGCTTTGCAGATACCTTTGTAATTTTTCTTTTCCAGATCATGAAGATGATTACTGATAATGTCGCAAACGATTGTATTTTCGAACCCGAAATGTTTGGCCTGAATCAGCAAACACTCCTTCAGATTTCGAGCACATACACCAATTGGATCAAAAGACTGCATTTGCAGCAGCGTCTGTTCAACTGCCTCGACAGGTGTATTGGTTGCCGCGGCGATTTCTTCAACGGTGCTGTCCAAAAAGCCGTCTGCATTGAGGTTGCCCACGATTTGGCTGGCGACCACTTCTTCTTCGGCTTTGGGTTTGATCATCAGAAATTGCCATAACAGGTGATCGCGCAATGATTTTTTGGGTGCGATAAAAGCTTCAAAGCGCGGTGTGTCGCGATCTTCAGCCTCATAACTTACCCGTCCGGGGGTATTGTATTCCCCCAGATAGTTGCTCCAATCGATATCGTCATGAATTTTTTCGTCAATCGTGACTTCTTCAGTCTTGGCGGTGTCTTCAGATGATTTTTCAGACTGTTCAGGCAGGTTGTCGTTGGAGGAGCTTTCCTGAATTTCTTCAAGGGCTGGATTTTCTTCGAGTTCCTGTCGGATGGTATCCAGCAGTTCCAAACGGGATAGCTGCAGTAATTTGATGGCCATCTGCAGCTGTGGTGTCATGATAAGCTGCTGCGTCAGTTTGAGCTGTTGTCTTAATTCAAGTGCCATTTTATAATTTAAACTCGTCTCCTAGATATGCCCGGCATGCGGCTTCACTGTTGGCAATTTGTTGCGGACTTCCGGACTCGATCACCTGCCCGTCGCACAATATGTATGCTATATCACAGACACCCAGCGTATCTCTGACGTTGTGATCGGAAATTAAGATACCGATTCCGCGCATCTTCAAATGTTTAATTATACTCTTGATATCATTGACTGCCAGGGGGTCTACACCGGCAAATGGTTCGTCTAACAGAATGAATGAAGGATTTATGGCAAGTGATCTTGAAATTTCAAGCCGCCTTTTTTCGCCACCCGATAGCAGGCTGGCTTTTTGATCGGCTAAATGCGTGATGCCCAGCTCTTCAAGCAGCAAATCAGCTCTTTCGGTCCGCTCAGAATTAGAAATCGGAAGAATTTCAAGAATTGCCATTACATTTTGTCTAACAGACAGCTTTCGGAAGATAGATGTTTCCTGGGGAAGATAGCCGACACCCTTGCGAGATCGGATGTGCATAGGGTAATCAGTTATGTCTTCATCGTCAAGCAGCACATGTCCACCATTCGGCTTGACCAAACCCACCGTCATGTAAAATGTTGTGGTCTTGCCCGCTCCATTGGGGCCGAGCAAGCCGACCACCCCGCCGCTTGCAATTTCTAAGCTGACCGAATCGACAACCTTGCGTCCGCCATATTTTTTTATCAGATTTTGAAGATACAGTGTTGTCATCTTATTCGATTTAATGTAAGCGCCGCAAGCAGTCGCACCGCCACAAAACCGGTGTTGTAAACCGTTGCCTTTGGCGCTGGATCAATTCAACTATCTCATTTTAAATGAGTTGCACGAAAATTGCAAGCATTACAAAAAGCCGTATAATGGCGGTTGTCCAATCTATTTTGTTTACGATTAATCAGGGCTGAGGATGGCCCTGACCCTATCCCCCCCACCGCCTTCAACCGTTAAGGTCCCCTCGGAGCGCTGCAGGGTAAATTTTGATCCGGTAATCAAATCACCATCGCGCGTCACCCGGGACGGTTTTCCGGTAAGGATAAAAACATCAGATTTTATTGTATATTCGGCCAAATCCCCTTCGGCAACCATATCGTCAAATACGATTTTGACACGCCCGCTGGCAATGATTTTGCGGATGGCATCTGCTTTGGGCGACTTGCCTTTATTCTCTACAGCAACCGCATCATAAACAATTTTTAAGCGGTTTGCGGTTATCACCGTTCCGGGTTGCTGCACTTTGACATTTCCGAAAAACGTTACTTCGGCAGCATCAATTTCAGCAATCAGCTTATCAGCCGTAATCCGAATGGTTTTGGTGTTAGAAAGGTTAACTCGATGTTCGGAGGGCTCGCTTGCTGCAGTATTTTGGACTGTCAAACCAACCGCGGCCACAATGATTATTGCCATCAGGCTGCTGATCGAGCGGCATCGATGGCCGAATTTAGAGCGCAAAATCTTCATCAATAGTTGTTGCCACCCCGCCTTCCAGCGTCAGTCGTTTGGCATCCAGTTCAAAAGATAACGACCTGGCCGCCAGCTCGGCCGATGCGCCCGAAATCCTTACCGGGGTTTTCGAATACAGTACGCGTTGATCGTGGACGTAGTTTAAATTTTCAGTCATTAGCTTGTATTCGTTGTTCTTGAGGACAACATTGCCGGAAACCTCAATGTTGCTCGTGTCGGTACTCAAAGTGCCCTGATCGGCTAACAGAGTGATCTCACTCTTATCCTTAAGAAAAAAGGTAACTTTCACGTCTTTTAATAACATTTGCCGGGTCTTATCCAGATAATGGCCCGAACTGGCCTCGAGGCTCCATTCCTTTTTCCCATCTCGCGTGGCTGTTTGCTGTATTTTATTCACCGATAGTGTGGCATCCGGTTCATCCGATTCCACTTCCTGTTTCACAACGTTTGCGTCCGGTCGAAATTGAATATAAATTGCAATAACGGCGCTCAGGGCGATCACGATGGTGGCCAGCAATATGAATTTAAGTTTTTTCGGTTTTTTGTAAACAGTTGTCATAATGAATTGATAGAACCATCGGGCGCCCTTGCAGCGCGATCCGTGCCGCAAATGGGCCCGGCACCTTAACGAATTGATAATACCCGTTTTTTAAATGATGGGAAAAAATTTAGCTCGTGCATTATCAAAAGTCAAGAAACGAAAAGAGGCCTTGATTCTACAACTTTGACCTGTTATTAATTCTAGTTCATTTATTGCACCTGACTGGAGCGTAACCGATTGAAAGAAAAAACGAAACGTAAGAAAAGCGGATTGTTGATAATTGCCGGCATCATCATATTGGTGCCCATTTTTTGGTTTCTGTTGATTCGCTTCGAGGGCCAGGACCCCGAAGTTGGTTTTGAGCTTGCATCGCCCTACCTGGGAAAAAAGGCACAGAAATTTTCGATCTCTTTAACAGATCCGCAAAGTGGCCTGAGAAAAGTATGGGTTGCCATGGTCAAAGACGGTAAAGAGGTGGTCCTGGTTGACACCGATTTTCCCTCAGCCGGGTTTTTCAGCGGTGGTAAGACCAAATCCCACACTATGGAAATCCCCTTTGAGCCGTCATCTTATCAATTATCGGATGGCGAAGCCATTCTGCGCCTGGCCGTCTGGGACTACTCATGGCGGGACTGGTGGAAGGGAAATCGGGTCTATATCGAAAAGAATCTGATCATCGATACCCGGCCGCCGGAAATTGAAGTCATCAGCAGCGTACATAACTTGACCCAGGGCGGTTCGGGGCTTGTGGTTTTCCGTACTTCGCAGGATGCCCACCAAAGCGGGGTTCAAGTGGGTGACAATTTCTTCCCTGCACATGCCGGGTATTTTCAAGATGCCGGCATTCAGATGGCTTACATTGGATTGGGTTATCTGCAGGGTCCCGAAACCCGGATTTATGTCAGGGCCGAAGATCAGGCCGGCAATAGCGCAGAGGCCGGGATCAACTATTACATCCGCAAAAAGGTTTTTAAAAAAGACAAAATCCGTATTTCGGACCGCTTTTTAAACCGCAAGATGCCCGAATTTAAGGCCCTGGCTTCCGTGCCGCCGACCGGTTCGTCGATTGAAAAATTCATTAAAATCAATCGTGATCTACGCCGGGCAAATTATCAGCAGCTCACGGAGTTGGTGCAAACCACAGCGGCGGTCAAATACTGGCAGGGGGCGTTTAAGCGGATGAGCGGAGCGGCGAATCAGGCCGGTTTTGCCGATCATCGTGTCTATGAATACAAGGGCGATCTTATTGACCGACAGGTACATCTGGGTATCGATCTGGCTTCAGTCCAACATGCACCTGTTCCAGCGGCCAATAGCGGCGTCATCATGTTTCGCGGAGACCTGGGTATTTATGGTAAAGCGGTGCTCATCGATCATGGTTTCGGGCTGTTTAGCATGTACGCCCACCTGAATGCCAGCGACGTAACCAAAGGGCAACAGGTGCAAAGGGGCGATATCATTGGCCGCACGGGCAGTACCGGGCTTGCGGGCGGTGATCATTTACACTTCAGTATGCTGGTGCACAACACATTTGTTAATCCGATCGAATGGTGGGATGCATCCTGGATTAAAAACAATATAACCGCCAAGATTGAAGCGGTACCGTCTGCTCCGGCGTCCAAATAGTCAAATAGTTGACTGGTTCAATAGTAAAATGGGTTGAATCCTAAGACCAATTGACCATTCAACGAATTATCCGATTCGCTATGACAGAAACATATCGTGCCTTTGTCGCCATTGATCTGCCTGAAAGCGTTCGCTTTGCCCTTGGTGCGCTTCAGGAAGAGCTTAAATCATCTAAATTTCGCGTCGAATGGGTACGGCCGGAAAGTATCCATTTAACATTAAAATTTCTAGGCGATATCGAGGTGGCCCGGACCGATGCCATCGTTGGCGCAATGACACTGGCCGCAAAAGGCAGCACCCAGCTGGCTTTGGTGCCCAGCGGTCTGGGTGTGTTTCCGAATGCCCGGCGGCCGCGTGTCATATGGGTCGGCCTGGGCGGACAATTGGACCACCTGAAAAGTTTGCAACAGACGCTTGACGCGCACCTGGCGGATTTGGGGTTTCCCTCCGAAACGCGCCCGTTTAAAGGCCATTTGACGCTGGGTCGTGTAAAAGGGAAAATTGCTGTCGATCGCATGCAGGCGGCGCTCGCTAAATTTAATGCATTTGAATTCGAAGGTTTTGAGGCCGACCGGATCATCCTGTTTAAAAGCGAGCTGCGCCCGAGCGGAGCCGTTTACACCAAGGTCGCTCAAGTCAATTTGGATTGAATAGCATTTTATGACAAAACAATCACGCCACCAAGCCCCAAAGGCACAAAGATAAATATAAACCAGAGTTTTCACTTTGTGTCTTGGTGCCTTTGTGGCAATATATTCCGGGTTGACCCGGTATGGTATGTGGCGACATTATTTAGACAAAATGTTGTTGATAGAAATTTACATCAAGCCAGGAGGAGGGCTTTATGACGATTTCACCGGATAAAGAAAAAGCATTGGAAACGGCGATGTCCCAGGTTGAACGCCAGTTCGGCAAGGGATCCATTATGAAACTGGGAAGCCGCCCGGTTGTTGAAGTGCCGGTTATCTCCACCAGTTCGCTGGCCCTGGACAAAGCGCTGGGAATTGGCGGCTTGCCCCGCGGCAGAGTGATTGAAATTTACGGTCCGGAAGCATCCGGCAAAACCACCCTGGCCCTGCATGCGGTAGCTGAAGCGCAGAAAAAAGATGGTATCGCGGCGTTTATCGACGCCGAGCATGCCCTTGACACGGTTTATGCCAAGCAACTCGGTGTTAATTGTGATGATCTGCTTGTCGCCCAGCCGGATACCGGCGAGCAGGCGCTTGAAATTGCGGATATGCTGGTCAGAAGCGGTGCCATTGATGTTGTTGTGATTGACTCGGTGGCCGCGCTGGTGCCACGCGCTGAAATTGAAGGTGAAATGGGAGACTCGCATATGGGGCTGCAAGCCCGTTTGATGTCCCAGGCGATGCGCAAGTTAACCGGCACGATCAGTAAAACCATGACATCCATAATTTTTATCAATCAGATTCGGATGAAAATTGGTGTGATGTTCGGCAACCCTGAGACCACCACCGGCGGCAATGCCCTTAAATTTTATTCTTCTGTCCGACTGGACATCCGACGCATCGGCGCCATCAAGGACGGACAGGAGGTTATCGGAAACCGCACCCGGGTTCGAGTGGTTAAAAACAAAATGGCTCCGCCGTTTACCGACGCTGAATTTGACATTGTCTATGGAGAGGGCATTTCAAAATACGGCGATTTGATTGATGTGGGCGTTGCCGCCGGCATTATCGAAAAAAGCGGTTCCTGGTATTCACACGCGGGTGAGCGCATCGGGCAGGGACGCGAAAACGTTAAACGGTTTTTAAAGGAAAATCCCGATCTTTTTGAATCCATGTATACCAATGTCAGAGATACGCTGGGGCTATCGGATGCAGAAGACACCGACGCTAAAGAAGACAAAAAAGAGCTAACCCAAAAAGCAAAAGCCTAACTTGGAGATATGCATGACAGGCAACGAAATCCGTGACCAATTTTTGCGATATTTTGAAAAGCACGATCATCGGATTGTTCGCAGCTCATCATTGGTTCCCCAGGATGACCCGACCTTGCTGTTTATCAATGCCGGCATGGTGCAGTTCAAACGTGTCTTTCTGGGCGAGGACAAAAGAGATTATGTCCGGGCAACCACTTCTCAGAAATGCGTCCGCGCCGGGGGCAAACACAATGATCTGGAAAATGTCGGCTATACCGCCCGCCACCATACTTTCTTTGAGATGCTGGGCAATTTTTCTTTTGGCGATTACTTTAAAGAAGGGGCAATTGAATTTGCCTGGGATTTGCTCACCAACGGTTATGGGCTGCCGGCAGACAAACTCTATGGCTCCATTTACCTGGATGATGACGAAGCGTATGAATTATGGAGCAAAAACATCGGCCTGCCCGATGAGCGTATCGTCAGGTTCGGAGAAGAGGACAATTTTTGGTCCATGGGCGATACCGGCCCGTGTGGGCCCTGTTCTGAGATCTTGCTGGACCGCGGTGAGCAATACGGATGCGACCGACCGGATTGTGCGGTGGGTTGTGAGTGCGATCGCTATCTTGAAATCTGGAATCTGGTCTTCATGCAATTTAATCGGGATGCATCCGGTAAAATGACAGCGCTTCCCAAACCCAGTATTGATACCGGCTTGGGGCTCGAGCGTATTGTTTCGGTCATTCAGGATGTGCCCACCAATTTTGACACAGACCTCATCCGGCCTATTATTGCGGAGGCCGAACGCCTGGCAGAGAAGCGATTCGGTGAATCCCGCGAAACGGATGTGGCCATGAAGGTCATCGCTGACCACAGCCGGGCAGCGGCATTTCTGATCGGCGACGGTATTATGCCGGCCAATGAGGGGCGGGGATATGTGCTGCGCCGTATTTTACGCCGGGCCATTCGTTATGGTCGCAATATCGGCTTCAGGCGGCCGTTTCTGCATAAAACCGCCGGTGTGGTGTTTGACATAATGAAACCGGCTTACCCGGAGCTGTCCGAAGCAGCAGCCTTTATCACCAATATTATTGAAAATGAAGAGGTTCGATTTCTGGAAACCCTGGACACCGGTCTGAGGCTATTAAATGACACGCTTTCTGAGATCAAGGCCGGCGGTGAGTCCCAGGTTCCCGGCGAGGTTATATTCAAGCTCTACGATACATATGGCTTCCCGGTCGATATCGTGCGCGATGTCGTGCGCGATGAAAATATGAGCCTCGATATGGAGGGATTTGACCGTTTTATGGACGAGCAGCGGGCCCGCTCCCGTTCGGTCGCAACCTTCACCACCCTGGGCGAAGCATACAAAAATCTGTCGGCCAAGGGGTTTAAGCCCAAATTTCATGGCTACGATGCAATCACCAGCGAGTCAAAAGTCACGCTTTTGGTACATGACGGAACTGATGTTAATGAAGCCGCAGCCGGCCAGGAAATTGAACTGGTCAGCGAGGAAACACCGTTTTACGCAGAAGCCGGCGGCCAGGTGGGTGATAGTGGCAAAATTATCGCTAAAAATTTTGAAATGAGCGTGGTCGATACGATCAAGGATCCTGCCGGCATCGTGATCCACAGAGGCAAGGTCATATCCGGTAAAATAAAAAAAGGCCAGAAAATAAAGCTGCAGGTCGACAGGGCCAAACGCGCGGCCACCGCCTTGAACCACACCGCGACGCACATTCTGCATGCCGTTTTGCGCGAGGTGCTCGGCGAGCATGTCAAACAGGCCGGTTCGCTGGTTGCACCGGACCGTTTGCGCTTTGATTTTACCCATTTTTCTCCTGTGGATCGTGATACGCTGACGGAAATCGAGACCCGGGTGAATCGCCGGATCCGGCAGAACGTTCCCACCCATACCGAGGAAATGGAAGCTGAAACGGCTTTTAAATCCGGTGCCACCGCTCTTTTTGAAGAAAAATACGGCGACCGTGTGCGGGTGGTCTCGCTGTCCGATTTCAGCAAAGAACTGTGCGGTGGAACGCATACCGGCAAGACCGGGGATATCGGTCTTTTTAAAATCACCGCTGAATCCAGTATCGCTTCCGGCGTGCGGCGCATTGAAGCGCTGACCGGAGACGGTGCGCTTCAATACGTTCAGAAGACAGCCAGCCTGCTTGAAGATGCCGCTCATCTGGTCAAAGAAAATCCGGAGGCTCTGCCGGCAAAGCTTAAAAGGATTCTCGGTGATCATAAGGCGCTTGAAAAAGAGATTGACCGGCTCAAAGCTCAAATCGCTTCAGAGTCGGCTGAAGCCGATGGTGAGGCAATTCAAACCATCAACGACACGAATGTCTTGATCCAGCAGGTGGCGGTGGACAATCCGGCTGCCCTCAGAGATCTGGCAGATCGGCTCAAAGACAAAATCAAATCCGGCATTATGGTAATGGGAAGCGTAAAAGGCCCAAAAGTATTTTTGATCGTCGGCGTGACCAAAGACCTTACAAATCGCTTTCATGCCGGAAATATCATCAAGAAAATAGCACCGATTGTGGGGGGCGGTGGCGGCGGCCGTCCGGATCTGGCGCAGGCCGGCGGCACTCAGCCAGCCAAGTTGGATCAGGCGCTTGAAGAAGCTCGCAACATCATCGCTGGTTCCTAAAACGAGCTGCATCGAATAATTCCTCGATGCTCTTCAATCGGAATAATGGAACGCTGGAATATTGGAAAAATGGGTGATTAAGAATTTCTAGTGGCTCCATTCAGTACTTGCGTAGGAAAAATGTTACTATCCTAAACTAAAAAGCCCTTGGCATCTTTGCGTGAGGAAATCCTTTTAAAATTTTAAACGCTCATCAATTAGGCGGAAGGTCTGGCGTACAAGGGCATGATAGCGCAGATCCTCGTGCAATGCCCTGAATTGAGCGTGTCGTAATTTTACCTCCGCCAACAAAGCAAGATCTGATTTTTGCGCATTACGCGCATAACTGCGAATGACAGCGCCCAGATGCAGCAACAGGGGTTCTAAAAGATTTGAGCTTTCTGTCAGGTGATATATGTGTGCAGCCGGATTGCCGTAAACGTTAAGGGCACTGCGCAGCACCTCAAAGCCTGTCCGGCCGCCTACGAGCCCTAATAAAACATGAACCTCTCTTTCCAGCGCCAGTAAGAATCCAGCCGGTAAAAGCGGCTCGATGGCAGTCTCTGGTTCCATGGCCTCAATCAGTCTTTTGCGAATCGAAAGCATTTTTTCCAAAAACACAATCTGCGCAGCATTAATTTTCCAGATCACGTAATTGACTGCATTATTGTCCAGGCCGCCCCTGATCCGCAAAACTTCGTCAGGCGTCAATTCATTTTCCATATCGCTTTCTTTGATGTAGCTGCGCATGAATTGATTGACCAGCATGATGGCATTTCGGTCCGCATAGGTGACTGTGCCGGGGTCCTGTAAAAAATGCGCCAGCAGTAACTTGATCGCCTGAATCGGCTGTTTGGTCTCTTTTACCAGCAGTTGAAGAGAATAGAGCAGGGGCAGGCGATTGCTGCGGCGCGACGTTTCCTTTAAAAATTCCCACAGAATTTCAAAAACCTTTTTTTTGTAGGTCGCAAACTCCGATACCTTTTTTTCGAAGGCCGATCTTAAAAAGTTACCCTGACTGTCGAAACACTTTTTAAATAATCGGATAATAGCAGCCATATCCGCAGGAGAGATGCCAAAATCTGAAGCGATGGCTTCAAAATTTGGAGCGGCGTAATCTTTATCCGGGGTAAGCGAAATTCTTCGTTGCCTGCGTGCAATGGACCGGCTTTTGGTGTGATCGATAATTTTTAAAAGATCTTTATCTACCTTGCTGACCGTCGTTTCGGCGCCTTCTGCCCAGAATTTCAGTTCATCTTCCGTGACGACAAAATCCCCTAAAATCTCGTCCGGGACCTGATCCATTCGGGCCTGAATTCTTCTTAATACTTCAGCGCTTATATCCCGGGCGGCCGGCGTTTTTTGCATACTGTCCAATAAATTGGTAACCAGTTTAAGCCTTTGGCCCAGGCCATCTGAATTGATGCGCCGGTAATCCGTCCCGTAAACGCTTTTCAATATACGGGAGGCTGTTTGGGGAGATTTGCCAAATTTTCCTTTTATAAAGCGGGCGACGCGATCTTTCAAAACAGATGGATCGGCCTTTAATTCAGGCGCTTTTTTTTGAAGGTCGCCATCGGATGTGATTGCGCTTGAGGCGGGATGGAAACCAAATACCGGGTCGACGGTAACCTGTATCGGCGGCCGGATCAAACCCGGCCGCAGGCGCTTTATTTTAAAAATGGCATCAATAATGGGCAACTGCCCACTGTCTGCCATTTTTGGGTCAGCGACCTGATCCAGCAGTTTGGCAACGGTGCCTTGATCCATTTGATTGACAGCTGCCAGCAGGGTCAGGTTGACATCCGGCTGGCGGCGCTCATTGTATATCGGAAACTGGGAATAGGACCTTTCGTTATTGATGAGGACAATGGCCGATTTATTCTCAACCGCCTGGTTGAAACCGGAAATCACCTGCAGCGATGTTCGTAGCGCAGCCATTGCTTTGAGAGATTCGCCCGGAAGCTTCACCCAAAACTGGTTGAAACCGTGATCCGCCAGAGTTTCAAAAGATTTGCCCAATCGACCTTCCAGATGCTTCAGGCGAATACCCATCCGGCCGATAAGGGAAACAACGCCTGGCATATCGACCGTTATCGTCCCAAAGTGGATCACGTAGTCAGCCCTTGGGTCAATCTCGGGGTTGTGGCGGCCCCGGTAGTCGAACCGCACCCATCCATCATGTACAGCCATCTGGTCGAGCTCATCCAGAATTCTGCTCAACTGGCGTAAGTTATCCTCTGCGGCTTTGGCATCTTCCCCAAAATGGTCGTCGCGCAATGCCACATTGAGAAGGTAAGCCAACTCCACCAGCAGAATCCCCCAGCGATCATGCTTGCCGTCTTCCCGCTTCGCTGCTGCAGTCCGGGTTGCCGATTTCTGGCTCGATGGCGCATCCGGCATCTGGCTGCCGGTATCACTCAGGGCTCTTAGAAGTTTTTGAGTCGTTTCATCCATCTGCAATTATAAGCGATTGAAATGCATATTCTGATGAATATTAGTCACTTATATAAGCATAGGGTAATATCGGCCGGGTGTCAATCAAGAAGAAGACTTAATTTTCAGCTAATTGAAGAGAAAGAAGCATTATTCGGAGGGTACTGTACAGGTATGTTCGCAATCTCACCAATTTTCAAAGGTAGCCCATTCGTGTGGGTTGTTGGAGAAACATGCAAATTTGAGGCTTGAAAATATTTGGGATTACCTAGCGATATATGTAATAAATTGCGGTTATCTCTTCATAGCCGGAACCCATCACTCAACCATTTTGCACATTTCATTACGCAGCCTAAAATTTCCAAACAATTTAATTCTTAAAGCAGATATAGTCCGTAGGATCTCATTTTGTAAGATCGTCAGATTAAAAACTAAATTTTTTCTATTAAAATTATGGTCAGTATCTTTATTGGGGTGGAGTTATGCCTATCGGCAATTCCCTTGATTTTGTCGTCGTCCTTGACCTTAATTCCTTCCTCCTTTAGCCGTTGGTAAGCTGTTTTCCGGTCAATCCCATGATCCTCAATTATCTGAGCGATAGTCTTTCTGCCAACACCGGTACCAGCAAATGTTTCCTCGATTTTCTCAGGCGTCCAGGTCGCTGTGGGTTCTATCGGTTCAGGTCTTGGCTCCAGTTTCCTGATCACCTCATAGACCGCCATGCCTGAGGCATCTTTACTGTCGGCTATCTCGCTAAGGGTGTTGCCGGGATTGTTCAATTTAAAACCAGCCTTCCTGAGTTCTGCCATTGCCTGGTCCAGAGGAATGCTCTGTTTCTTGCAAAAAGTCTTGAGGCTAACCAGTTCAGCGTGGCCGAAAGGGGGTTCCAATCCGGGAGCAGTGATCCAAGAGTTTTTGATGGACTCGCCCAAGTTTGTCACGTAGGCAAGAGGCGGCAGTGACCAAATGCCACTTACGACTAACCAAAAAAATATCAAGCTGCTAATCACCAATTCGCGTTTATAGCGCAGCGATGTTTCAATCTTGTCGCTCAGGTACTTAACCAAAGGTTTCCAGTTATAAAAAAGGTGGAAGCCACCCGCTACAAGGAATAAAATACCCGAGTAAATGTGTATGCTGCCCCACTGGTCCTTTTCTAGCCCAACAAAGCTCCACTTGGTCCAGTAAGCCACGCGACCGTGCGGTTCTATGTAAAGAATTACCCCAGTGACCAATAGCAAGGCAAAACTCACAAGTGAACATAATGAGGTAAAAGTCCGACCATTCCAGTTTCTATTGCTCATTCATAACACCTTTCTTTAATATCGACTCTTGTTTTCCAGCTACCGTACGATCCAAATTGTTCGATCGCGGGCCATATGAATGACCTTGTTCGTAACTCTGCCAATAAAAAAGTCCTGAACCCGGGAATGTCCTCTTCTTCCCATAATAATTGTCCCGTATCCTGCTTCTTTAGCTTCAGTGGCTATTGCCCTTGCCCGACTGTGAACACCCTTTTTTAGTTTAGTCGAAACTTTGCTAGGCTTAAAACCGGAATCAATCAGCTTTTGTTTGGCTTCATCCATCGAGGCGAGCATCATTTTCCGAGTATATTCTGTGTGTTTTTCAGGTGAAAAAATATGCTGATATTCTTGATAGTCATGCCCGTTTCCTCTAACCACGTGCAACAGCCCGACTCTGTATACTTGCCCTCCCATGAATGATCCGACAAAATCAACGGACCGCATAGCGCCCTCGGAATCATCATAAGCCAGCAGGATCTTATTGCCTGCTGGCGCACTGCCGACCAATACAAGCGGCAAAAAAGTGAGTTTTTCAATCAACTTTGTAGCCACGCTGCATATAGACGTCAACATTTTTTCTTTGAGTTATCTCCCATGCCTTGACCAACCTTACCGTTGAGGTACTGGCAGGATCCTTCTCAAGATCCCAGTAGGATTCTGGGACTGAATTGAATAGGTGAAATAAGACAATTTTTTTATCTAGAAATGAATCCGACCTGCCGATATATCGGACCGTATTTGCGCACGATCAGATCCGTCAACCGGTACTAAAATCTTCTTTTTTGTTGTCTCGTCCATTGCTGCTCCTCCAATTTAATGGCTCTTTATTATGTCATTGTAGCAATTTTTACCCTTCTGTTGGAGCACTAAAAACAAGGAGGTCTTTAATTAATGACATGAATAATTCTGGTACTGAGGCGATGATCCACCATATAAAGAAGTGTGGCTTTTTCTGCCAGATCTTCTCTAAGCCTGTCCAATTTCTCTCGATTAACACGATAAGCCCTCATATATACATGACGGTAGCCCTCTGGGACGCCTTCATAAGTTGAATATATGCTCACCACATGCCCTTCGTATTGGTGGATAATATCCGTTAACTCCATCATGGCCTTGGGTCTGTCTTCAACTCGAAACGCAAACTGAATGCCCCTTTGGTCTACTCCGGTTACCGATGACAACACTTTGAATAGATCCTCTTTGGTGATAATTCCCACAAGTCTATTCTTATCATCTACGACGGGGGCGCCTGAAATCCTTTTATTACGCAAGAGATTGGCGGCTTCTTCTATTGTGAAATCCGGTTGGACCGTAACCGGATCGGGTGACATTATTTTTTTAATTTTAAATTGGGAAAGAAGCGTCAGAAGCTCATAAACCGCCAGTGTAGTTGCATCTGAAGCCGAGGCCCTTTTCAAATCTCGATCCGTAACGATTCCAACTAACCTGTCATTTTGCATCACCGGCAAGGTTTTTATGCTATGTTGATTCATGAGTCGGATAGCTTTCTGCATGGAATCATCTGCTTCTATGAAGACAACCGGCGTGCTCATCCAGTTTTTGACCAACATGGGCTCCTCCTTGTTTTAAAAATTTTAAAAGGCAAAGGTAAAGTCTTAAATAGAGAGCTACTGAGTGTTGCGCCGAACTTGTACAATTTATAATTTTAACAACACTCCTGAGAAGAATTTCGAAATCTTTGCCTTAGAAAACAAAAATTGTTAATCTTCCGGTTCCGCCAAAATGGCAACGACAACTTTCACAGGCACACTTATTCCGGCTGGGATAATAATTTGAGATAATTTACCTCTATCAGGGGATTGCACCTTTTTGGTAACCTTTTCCGTTTTTACTTCGAACAAATCTTCGCCTTTATCTATCCTATCTCCCTCCTTCTTGAACCATTGTGTGATTTTTCCCTCTTTCATTGCCAGGTCCCATTTGGGCATTTTAATATTGATTGACACATTCATTTCTTCCCCCCCCCGATACAGACCAAATTGGTTTAAACCTTACCCTGCTAAGGCGCTTTTTTTATTCTGCGGGCTCTCAGGAGATATTTGCGTTAATTTCACAATCTCGTCCACCATCTTGTTGAATTCCCGGGTAATGGCAAGCTCATTGTTGGCCAGCAGGCTGATATCTCCGGCATCTCCTTTGGTTACAACCTCTAACTCTATGGGTAGCGTCGCCAAAAGCCTCAAATTCTCTTTTAATGCAGTTGTCTCGCCACCGCTTTTTTTAAATACATCTATTTTTTTTCCGCAGTAAGGACACTTTAAACCGCTCATATTTTCCACCAGGCCCAGAATCTCCATCTTGACCTGGCGGCAGAAGTTAATGGATTTCCTCACATCTGCCAGAGAAACCTCCTGCGGTGTCGTGACAATCAAAGCCTTGGCATCGGGGATGGTCTGGGCTACGGTCAGGGGTTCATCGCCCGTCCCAGGCGGGGAGTCAATCAGCAGATAGTCCAAATCGGCCCACTCAATGTCAGATATAAATTGTTTGATCGCCCCGATCTTTAGCGGGCCTCTCCAGATCGTGGCTGCATCCTTATTTTCGCCCATGAGGGTTTCGATTGAAATCACTTCTAAATTTGGCATATAGTTGACTGGCAGCATCTTCCCTTCCTGGCTGCCAAATTCAAGGTTGCCCTCAAGGCCCAGAATGCGCGGAATGCTGGGACCGTGAAGATCCACATCCATCAGGCCAACCCGGAAACTCTTTTTTGCCAGAGCCACGGAAAGATAAGCAGCCACACTGCTTTTTCCGACCCCGCCTTTGCCGCTCATAACCAGGATTTTGTTCTTTATATGGCGCAAGGTCGCGGCAATTTCTCGGTTTTGCTTTTCCATCTGCGCTTGGCGAGTTTCCGTGTCGATATTGCCACTTTTTTTTGTCATTGGAATTCATCTCCTTTTTTCCATGTTAATACCAGGTCACCATGGCTGGCTTCCTGCAATTTTTGATCACCCGTCTAACCATCCTAAATACATCTGCTAATATAAAACAATTACGCTCCTATCTTCTTTGAAAATAGCCCGGCTCAATGAACGATAACGCTTCCATAACTGAAATCTATGATATAATCATTTTAATATGATTATCTTGACAGCACAAGATATGCCAACAGGCTTTTTTGTTGGTAAAACTAACTAATTCGATTAGTTATCAACATCAGCATGTAAAAATCTTTTTTATTGAGCATTCAAGTTTAGAAAAATTACGAGATGGAATTTCGTAAAAATTCGATATCGAGGACATCGATTGCAAGTACTTCATTTTGTGCATAAGAATTAGCCCTGTAACTTCAGTTAAAACTGCCATTGCTATAGCAGCGTGGTATCCCCACTGTGTTGCTATTAAGCCGCCTAAAGCTGAACCCGCAACGCAAGCCGTTGCGAGAACCGCACAAAAAATGCCCATGCCTTCCCCTTCCCCAATAGGTGATAGTGATGCTGTTAAGGCAGTGGCGCTTACAATAAGAAAGGGCCAGCAAAGCACAACGACAGTAAAACTTAAAAATATCAACTGAATCGAGCCGCCAAAATGGTGCACCTCCATAAGAAAAAAACCGATAAAAGCCACCAAACGCAATTTCATAAAACTCTTTAAAACGCGGGCCGGACCCAATCGATGCGTCCAGTGGCCGGCTTGAGCGTATAAAAAAACAGAAATGCCCATTGCGACAGCAAAAGAGAGTGCGATAAGATTTTGCCCAATTCCATATGCTTCCTGCATCAAAACCGGATACAAAGTATAAATTGCAGATGAGCCAACAAGGCAGAGAAACCAGACCCCCATGAAATGTTCAAATGGGGTGTTGTGGATTGAATTAAAATGCCCTAAAGCTTTTAACCTCAAATGGTTAACCTGAAAGTGTGATGGCTCCTGGATCAAGTGACAGTGGCGATTATGACAAATGTTAACCGGTCGTCTCCCTATTGTCTCGTGCGCCACTTGGGGAGTCAGGCACCCTGGCAAGACCGCAGCAGTAATCAGGCCTGACGCAATAAGCAAACTGGTTCTCAAATCAATTTGACTCAAAACGGCGGCAAGTAACATTCCGCTTACCTGACCGCCGCTGTTAAATGTCTGGAGCCAGCCAATTCGTTCGTCCCATTCTGCTTTAGGATGGACTTCCACGATGAAAAGGTTTCCTACAGTGGCAACCACGTATACGCCAATACCCTGTATCATAGCCAAACCCAGCCATACCGGGAAGGTACTGGCGAAAGATAAAACAGACAGTGCAATTGCAGTAATTATCAGACTGCTTACCAATAACTCCCGATGAATTCCATACCGATCAGCAACATTCCCAAAAACCGGCGCGATTAACCCTCCCAGGTTAAAGGCAGCCATTACGAGTCCCACGTGGCAGGCGCTGTTAAAGCGTTTTACCGCCAGAAGCGGTATCAAAATCGGAAACATACCGCCCATCGTACAACCCAATATAGCATAGCTAAGATACCATGGCTCCACCCACCGGTGTTTTGCCTGTCCTATTGCCGGTCGATCCATGGAAGCTGTTTTTCCTTTGATTGGAGATTGACCAGATGATGGACTCATACTTTTTATAAAGCACAAAATGTGCCACTCATTTCACGCCACTTTGTAAAGCTTAAGCCTTTATATTTATATGGTTTTAAGGAGCAGCCAGCCATAACTTATTGGCGTATTTAGAATAATCTCAAACTAAAATTCTCAAATTTTCGAAATAAAAAGGGGGGGAGCAAAGTTGTGAAGGGCGTCTAATACAAATGGAGGCAAAAATTTTATTAGATTATGAGATGAGGAATTTTCCTTATAAAAATCGGCTGAGGTTACGCACTCTATTAGAGCTAATATTATGATTTTGGAGTTTATTAAATTTTAATAGGGTTCGTAATATCTTACACCGATACCGTATTTATAGGATTCTGTGCTTAATATTTCTTCGCACCGTTTGACTTCGCCAACGGTTACTGTACGACAACCACAGTGTAATTGCGAACCGGCGGTTCTTTTCGAAAGTTCTATAATTCTGATATATATATTTGCCCCGGGTTTAAATCCAAACTCCGATTCAAGATAGAGACCACCTTCACAATAGTTTAACATTTTTGCGTGACAGTATTGATTGGTGTTAAAATAGCCACAGACAAGGCGAGCCTCCTGAAAATGGCGATCAAATTTCCTTTTTTCCATATTGGCCACGATATTGGTTTCACCTTTTAGCATCAAGTCAAAGAGTGGCAATTTGAAATCTACCCCTTTTTGTTGTTAGGCGAATAACCGTCAGCGTACCACCCGCTGCCCTTGAGTTCGTAAGTACAGGGAGAAATAATCTTTTTGGGCCTTCCGATGACACAATGGACATTTAATTCCTCTGTGCCAACTTTAACTAGTTTTGCTGTAACCGTGCCGCCGGGACATTCGAATTCATAAATCGGCATCACGAAGTCCTCAATCTTGAAAGAAAGTTAGAGAAAATATCGGACAAAAATTCTTACACGATTTTATACAAAATGAGTGCCACCACAGACTCCCTTATTAAAGTATAACCGTTGGAGCCTATTAAGCATCCGTTGGTTCTTGTTGTGTGTGTTGAAGTTGGGTGGCACTTTAGTTATTTATAAGGCGACGCCAAATCAATCTTGTTTGTATAATCCTCTTTCACGGTGGATATCCCGTATATTAATCAAATGGGTCAAAGATGCCATAAAGGTGTCCGATGTAAACGGCTTTTCGATGAATCCCTGAACCTTCAATTTCTTGGCCTCTGAAACGACATTTTCATTGCGGTAGGCAGTAATCAGTATTTTTAAGGCGTTTGGTTGGGTGTGGCCAACTCGTTTCAGGAACTCGATACCATCCCTGCCCGGTAGTTTATAATCCACGATAATTAAATCAAAGTCTTGGTCCTTTATTGCTGATAGGCCCTCTTCGGCGGTCTCTAAGGTCAACACACAACAACCTTCAGCTTCAAAAAAAATGCTCAACGAATCACGGATCCACTCATCATCATCTATGAGTAAAATTTTCATTTCCCTGATTTTACTAAAGAGATCCATAACGCTTTACATAAGCATAAGATATGCCAATATGTGATACCAAATAAATTCTCTATTTATCAATAGGTTATCTAAACACACCACGTTTGCTTTTAGTTTTATGGTTAAAATTTTGAAAATTTACAAAAATATATTTCGCAAAAATTCGAAATCTTCTAAAGAAATAAATGATCGTCATGAGCAGTGAATTTGATAGGCAGTTTTTCGTTTTGTGTTGCGTATAAAATATCCTTTAGAAACATGTCGATAAAGGATTTCAACCCACTGCCTGCTGCTCTGAAAGCCAGACCCGATGCCGCTGTTGTCTTTCCTTTGCCGTTGCCTGTATAAATATGGACGTATCCTTTTTTAAATCCATTTATGGAATTTATTGTGAATTTGGTGGATTAGCTTCTGCAGTCGGAAGAATATGCCTTTGTATGCATACCTTCATTTACAGTATCGTTTAACCGGCGTTTTCTGAAAATAGCACTTTCGGGCTTCTTTATGATCTAACCGCCTTTACCACGACGAAACCTCCATCACCATGCCCATCGCAGGGGGGTTCGATTTCTTGAATCTCATTTAATGGTTTTGTTAAAGTTTGCCTCCAGACGAGGTCGACAAATCCTGCATGTCCCATAAGCCTTTCTATTTCCAAAACCGAATAAAACCGTGCTTCACGATAAAAGACGCTTTCGGCCTGATGTGCCAGATAATGCTGTCCGAGCATGCTGGCCCGATCGACAAAACCAATGACAAGCGGTGCTCCTGATTTCAGTACCCGGTGGGCCTCATTCAGCATTTTTTGGAGATCATTCACGAAGCAGATGGTGGTTACGACAATGGCATAGTCGAAGACTACATCCTTGAAGGGCAAAGTCTCGGCAATACCCTGAATGCCGAATATACCTCTTTCAATGGCGTAGGCCAACATTGCTCTGGAGGGATCGAGGCCGACTTCGATGCCGAGGGGAGCTGCAAAGCGGCCCGTTCCGACACCGATCTCAACCCCCAAGCCATGCCAGGGGAGCATGGCGCGGACAGCCAGCAACTCGGAATAATAAGCTGCGGCGTGGCTCTGAAACCATGCTTCATAACGACCATGGTAGGCTTCAAAAGGATTACTCTTATATCCTGTCATCATCGCCCTTATTTGCTTACCCCCTCAGACCGGAACCTATCCTTTGAAAAGGCCGTACCATTAGCGATGGCTCTTTCATTTCAGACGGAAAAAGAATCTTCTTTTCTTAACGCAAATTTTCATGCGAAAATCAATTGATAGCCTCAAAAAAATTCAAGAGCATCCTGCTCTTTATTGTTCATCTGTGCTTCCAAACAATCGCAGAAAGTATCGAATGTTAAATACATACATTTATCTGAATGAGATGATTTTTGATAGTATCGACATTTTTTTTGCTTATTCACGTTTTTTGCTGTGCAGACAGAAATAATATCTTTTTTACAAAAACAAACTTTGCTTGTGTTCTGCACTGCCATTTCTTCACCTTGTATTGTCCTGAAAAATTAAAAATAAAAGCCCCAGGGCATAAAAAGAATAGCCGGGCGATAAAAAATAATCTAAAAATCGAAAGGCCCGTTTGTTTATGTGAACCTTTAGCTTTGTGTGCTGTCGCACCATGAAAATTGTCTGTGCGATCGCCCATACAAAAGATGGGTACCTCATAGTACGAAATTATCCGACGAATTGTTGCACTGAAGCTACCGGGTATTATTGGTATTGGATGACCGCACCTAACAGTAAGGATTTGAACCGATCCAATGAAATCGTGTACGGCTGGATCGGAATTCCCATCCAATCTGAGTATTCCAAAAATTCTTCCGGTTTTTCAGCCATATAGTTTTCCACGAATCCAACACCATCTAAAACAACGGCTCCGCCTGAGTGCCTGGGAAAGTTTTCGTTGGCCAGTCCCTTGTCCCAATCTTTGAAAACATGATGGCGAAATTTGATCCAGCCCGGTGTCATCCACCACACTTTTTCGCCACCGGCAACTTCTCCAGCGATTTTTTCCCGCTCAGCCTCACCGGCCAGCGCGTCAATACAATGGGTCGCTTGAGCGCGCGTAACCGCCGAATCCTGTTCTGCTAAAATGGTTTGCATGGTGCGCGTGGGCTCATCGGCATTCACGTAGCAAAATTTTCCGCCGTACACCACAATGACCTTGTCGGCCTTTTCTTTAGCCTTAGCGATTCGCTGAATCAGTTGGCGTTCCAGTTCATGAATGTCTTCGTGGAGTCCCGGTGTCGTGTAGAATAAATGAACGGTGTCTAAAAAACCGTTCTTTTTTAAATAGTTGAGCTCAAGGCTCAGCGTGCCGCAGGACACAATTGCGATGCTCGAAAAAGACGAATTATTCATCATACTTTTCTCCAATTTTCAGATCCTGATCTTTTTCCGCCAACTGGCAGTTAGCCCTGGGCTTAATCTGTCAGGTCAAACAGGACCCGGTAACGTTGACTGATTTCACAGCTCCTTTAGATATATAATATAAAAGATTTTTCAACCATCCCCGATTTTTTGGATTCTGTCTTGCAATCATCCTGCCCCCATCAATATATTTAAATTAAACTGCAAGGGTTTACATCGGATCAAACAAATAAAGGTGCTTAACTTTTTTTATCCGATCAATGGCGCGGCCAGCCCGATTACGAAATCTTTCATCAACCTATCTTCGCGCATGTTGGGCGCCGATTTGTTTCTCTGGTGATAAATTAGATACATCCAGATATGGGTGAAATTCATCGTGTAATCTAAATTTTCGCATACTTGTTCTAATAACGGGACGCTTGAGCAATCTTTCATACAGATCAATATATTGTATTTTGGCCGAATGATAATCTGTGAACGCACTGCATCCGACTGCCAATTTCTCAGCCAGTGCCTTTCCCAACGGCGCCTTGGGAAACCGGATGAGGCTTTCGCCGATTTTTACCAATGCGGCCGGGCTCGCAACACTGGCGTGGCGAGCGGCAAATATACCGCTTATAAGAAAATCAATAGCGTTGGTTTCCCGGGTTTCTTCATAATTCACCGGAAAGCGATCAAAAAATAAATGCTGCCAGAACATTGCAGCATCGATTCCGATATCTTCGACAGCGGATAGAGTGCACGTGGCGGTTTCGCAATTTTGCAGGGTAAAAATACAGGGAATCCCTAATACTGCGGCTATCGCTGGTATTAAACCGCTCATCCAATCATGACAGTGAATCAAGTCCGGCTGCAGCCGTGGTAGAATTTGATGGATGACTTCGCGCTGAAAGGTGAGAGATATTTTGATGTTTTCCCAAAGGTGATTTGTTTCAGGGCCCTTGGTGTAAAAAAACACCCTGTCCTCGGTCAAATGAACGCGGCTGTCTGGCAACCGGCGTGTCTTTGTATGGGGGCTGTTTTGTAAAATAACCGAAAAAACGCTGCGATAATCCGGTTGCGCAATATGAACATCAGCACCCTGTTCAAACAGATCGTCGAGCAAATTGGATAAAAAGCCAGCAAATCCGCCTAATTTACAGTTTAGAAAATCAGGATTTTTCCCCGAGCAGGCAGGAACAAAGCTGACTTCCGGTGTTACAAAAAGAATTCGAGGTTGATTAGATGTAGTGGACATGACTTAACCCATCAAGGATAGCCAAATAATTAATTGCCCATTGTTTAGTTAGCAGCTCACCAGTATGTCCATGAATCATGGCCGCTATGTTTAAAACTTAGGCATTTTTCAAATCCAGAGAATTTTTATTCTTTGAGAGCCGATCAGCGGCCGGGGGTACATCCTCATCCAACCAACACCGATATTCATTAAGCAAATCATCGTCCATAACTTCATCTTTCGGGTGTTGCCGTATTTTTTGAACTTTCTCAAATTCCCGTGCACATGCACGACACAGACGGGTAGCCGGCAGCGCTTTTAGGCGTTTTATTTGGATCCGGCCTGCGCAGATTTCACAGATCCCATATTTGCCCGTCGCCATTCTTTCCAGAGCCAGAATTATTTCTCCGAGCTCTTCGTTCTCGCGTTCGGCCAGATGGTCCAGCAGACGCATCAAGTCCTCCTTTTGGGCGGCATCTCCCGGCTCGATCGCACGTTCTTGTTGAACCTTGCGTCCCATTTCCAGATGCGCGATCTGTTGAAATAATGCTCTTTTTTGTATCAGAAGCAATTCTTTTAATTTCGACATCATTTTATTGACACTATAATTCAACCGAATCCGCAAAGAAGCGGGTATCGTCTATTAAGTATGGAACTTTTTCACTTCCCAGCTTAAGACAGGGGTAATTCCGGCTTTTTCGATCAGGCTGATGGCAGCCCGATCGTCAAAAGATTTGCTGCGCCGGTAATGCTGTATGACCTTATTCCTGCTCGCCCTTTAAATTCTTGATCCGTTCCCGTATGGCATCCAGGTCCTGTTTCAGGGCATCGGCTTCGTCGTTGAGTGTTTCAATCTCACTTTTATAAGAAACCACAGGTCGTGAATAAGGATCCCATGCGCTCGGACCCCTTCTGGCCCAACGGGGCCGTCCAGTTTGCCAATACATATACTGAAAGCCTCTTCCACGACCATAAGCCGTTTCCGACCCAAAGCCCTGTTTGTTCCCGCGCAAAGCATTAGCACCGGAAGTGTTGCACTGCCCACGACCCCAGCCGCTCATGGAACCCCCTCCGGCTGGTCCGGTTCCATCATATCCTGGCATGGCATTCACCTCCTTTCTTTCGAAAAAAAATTAGGTTGGATAGATTTAAGCGCTTTCGCTATTGCGCCTGTATTAAAAATTAGGGAATATATACATTACTTAAGCGTCTTTACATAAATGACTTCTCGAAATGGCACTATTTTTAACAGTGCAGTTTATTTATCTTTTAATTAGATAAGAGAGCATAAAGCGTGCCAGTATTGGCAAATCAGCCTATATGAAATTAAATCAAACTATTATCAACCAAGGGGTTCGAAAAGGATTCCTTATTCGTATTCCTTTGTTGAAAAAGTTCGATATTTTTATTTGAAGAACTTCGAAAGCATCAATCTAATACCCATTAAAAAAAGCTTCAAATTTTGCTTTTGCAAAAAAAAATAGGTCGGAATAAGGGGATACTGAAAGAATTTAGAAGGGAGATTAAAATGCGCCGGGTTTGCCAATCTTTCAAATTAACTTCTGAGAGAACGGATGGCTTTGGATGGTGCTATCGCCTTTGATGCCTTGCGTTGCATTCTTCAAAAATAGAATCGATCGAATCCTTTTCGATGTCCTGCCCAATTAGAGTCAGAAATCTGTCCGACATATTGGGATTATTAAATTCTGAAAACTCATAACGTCCCCCAACATACTGAAAGAGCATAGGTTTTTCGGTGCCCTTAAATTCTATTATACCTTTAATGCGGAAGATCAAGTGTGGAGTAGCCTCAATGGCGTTGATAAAGCGCTTCTTATTAATCGGTTCGGTAAACGAAATTTTATAACTTGAGAGTCCATCGTGTTCATGCGACTGGCGGATTTGATGCGTTTCACCTTGATTTTTTTTCTGGTGGTTGATTATTGCTTCATCTTGCGGGTCAACCCCATAAATTAGGGTAGGATTGATGTCGCCCTGTAAAGTCGCTATAATGGGGGCTGTCGGATTAATCTTTTTTAGTTTTTGCCTTATTTCCTGTAGTCGAAGGTCGGTTAAAAAATCTCTTTTATTTAATAGCAAAATGTCAGCTGCTTTTATCTGATCCGCTACGACATCATAATCTTTCAGCGATTGTACCACATTCAGACCGTCAACCATTGTGGTGATGGAATCAAATCGGACCCATTCTTCTATTTCTGATATTTCATCCAGGAGATTGTAGGGATTGGCCACGCCGGTGGTCTCGCACACAATATAGTCAGGATGGAAGTTTGATAAAATTTGACGAATGGCGTTTTTTAAATTCCCCACCAGGGTGCAACATATACACCCCTCGTCGATTTCAGTGACGGCGTAATCATCATTCAACAATTTTCCATCCAGACCGATTTCACCTATCTCATTTTGAATTACAGCCACAAACCGATTCAGTTGAACTTGATATTCAATAAAATGTTGTAAAAAACTGGTTTTGCCCGAGCCCAAAAAACCAGTCAGCACAAGCAATTGGGGCCGATCATCGACACCCAAAATTTTCTTATCAAGGGTTTTATAATCACTTAATTGATGCGCTTTCCACCATAGCGCATCTTTATATTTTGGTATGACCGCCTCTCCTATTTCCCAGTTAACCTCGTTGCTGGGGGGAACCGTTTTATCCGCCATAGTCTCGACAATGTTTCTATAACTTGCTTTCCCGTATCCTAAATATAGTGATTCTTCATTTGAATCGTCTAATGGAATTTGCCAGTGATGGCCGGTGGCATCGTAGACGACATCTTTTCCAGGTCGACGCAAATAGCTCATATAAACAGGGGGCACTTCGAGATTAAACGTAAAAGAAGCAGCCAAAACCTGATAAAAAGCCAAAGCAGTGCTGTAGGAAGGAAAATTTTGATCATAACCCCCTGGCTGGATCAGCTCAACCAAACGCCCCTCTCGGAGTAATGATACTCCGTCTATGGCAATGAGTCTCTGCCGAGAAACACTTTCAAGCCCCAGAATCAAGGCATCGCCTCCCTTGCTGATACCCAATTCGATGATCCCGATATTAAATAGCTCGCAAAGCTGCGGATAAAATAAAAACTCCCGGATATGAGGGAGATAGTCTTCCCTTTGGGTATAAGCACCAGCCTGCAAAGAAAAAAGCTCAACCAAATCTTCTTGCGGATCCGGAAAATATAGTAAAACAAATTTGGCGATTAACCAATCTTGAACTGAGTCGAGGGCTTCAAAATACATTCCGAAAACACCTGACATATCTTTGATTTTAGCCGTCCAGCCCTCCACACTTGTAAAGGTTTCCTTCAGCCCCCGCCACCCAATGACATGCCGCACACCGGGGATAAAATTCGTCCTGACCAAAATCCCACGCATTAATTCCTGAATCCCCTGCTCAGGAGAAGATAGAATTTCATTTGGACCTAATTGTTTCAGTTTCGTTAAAGAATTGCTCATTTTTTTAGATTTTTGCTATGCCTGTTGATTCCGAATTTGGTCGTTTCAAATAGGAAGCTATTTAGGAATAACCTATCGTATTGACTTTTAATTATTTTTGGCTTCAACCAGGAGATGAGAACTGTTTCCTCATCCCCCGGTACCGCCTTTTAATAAAGCGTGAATTCTCGAAGCAGTTTTAGCTGAATTTGATACTTAACTCCTGATCGACCTGCAGATTCGGGACTCGAGACTAAACTTCAATGCCGAATCCAATTTTATCGCCATTTCCCAGATAGGCCTTGTCTTTTGATCTGTTCTGAGCTGTGCCCTCAACCACTGGATACCCCGCCGAAATAAATTTTTTAGCGCACAGGATACCGGTACAATGATTGCAGCCGATCTTTTCGAATCCGTATTTTCCCAGCGATATCACCAGATCGTCATATTTGGGGTCCCAATCCTCAAATGGTGAAATATGCAACCCCCCGTAGACGCCGTACAGGTTATCATTTTCATACTTGATCTCGCGATAGGCGGTTTCAGCAAATTGAATAATACTTTGATGACAGCAGCCGGTGACGCTCACCAGACCTTTGTCTTTGATATTAAAGTACAGCGATTGTTCCCCATAAACCCGGCAGATAATGGGTATTGCAAATACAAAAGAGGCCATACCAGGGATGACTGGGTTTAAACCGGCCTTAACCTTTATCACCTTGCCCTTATGACCTGCATCTTTGATGTACTGAAGCCCTTCAGGATAAAATCCTTCCGGTATATACATTGTGATCGTCGGGTCATATTTCATGGTGACCGGCAAACCCCAGAAGTGGTCAAAGTGTTCATGGGAAATAAAAAGGGCCTCAATCTCTCTATTTTCCAGCATCTTATCAATGCCTTCGCGTTTGAAACACTCATCGGTCCATTTATACGACCAGCCGGAATCGAGCAGATATTTATGTTTTTTACCATTGAGTTCTTCCAGTTCGATCAAACAGGCATAGCCGCCGGCATTTTCCGGATGCACGGAGAGTTTTTCGGTGACCGCCCAGGCTTCATCGAGCTTATCCGGCAGCAGATGTTTGATTTTAGCGATTCCCTTTTCATAGGAGCCTTTACCCAGACCGGATCCGTCCCCGAAGGGCGGCCAGTTATAGTCATACTGGTTCACCAGCAGGCCGCCAGCGCCTTTAATATCCCCCATCAAGTGGGCATTTTCAAACCAGCTGGTTTCAGAGATATTGGTGACTTTGATATTTTTACAGGCCCCGATGTCTGCCAATTTTCTTTCAACTTTGGGAAAGTGGCCTTTGCGCCAGGGTGAGTACGAATAAATACCCATCATGGCCAATGTTCCGCCCATCACTCCTATGGCTGTTCCTTTAAAAAAGTCGCGACGATTTATTTTACCTTTTTCGCCAGACATATTTCATACCTCCTTGTTTCAGGTTTAACCCCAAAAGGATGCAACGCCGATTACTTAATGACATCGATTGCCGCATAAAATACCGGCAACAAAGCAATTGTTATAAAGTAGGCTACTACTCCAACAACGGCCCCGACACCCATGCCCCAACCCAGGGCGGGATTCCACCTGACGTCTCTGACAAGAGCCTGCTCGGCTTCATGATCGCGGGCAATTTCCTCGGCGGTTTTGGGAACCATCTTCCAACCGGGCCAGTTGTCCATAAACCAGTGGTGTACCAGCCAGATGTTAATCAACCAGATAGTCGGAATCATTGGAAACTGCTGCGGATGCGAAAACCCTTTTTGAGTGCCCAGAAAGTTATGAGATGTCTTGTAGTATAAAATATACAGCAGGATGGCGGCAACGATCGTAATCACCGTCCGGATAAGTACGTTGACCGGCATGCTGAATTTTTTGGGCCAGTTGTTGCAGTAAAAGGTAATAAACAGGGCCGGTACCAAAAAGAACACTGCCATTTCACCAACATGCAGCCAGCGCCAATCCGGTGCAAAAGCTCTACGGGTACCCCGAATGGCCGGTCCCCAGGTCATTTCCTGTAGAAAATAGAGAAAGAAATGCATGGCAAAGGCAATGGCGATGATTCCAAAAAACGCCACCAGGCGCCGCAACCAGTTCCGCTTGATCAGATTAAACGGATAGCGACCCCAGATGGTTTCAACAATCCAGACCGTGACCGTACAACACATGATCCAGGAAACGTGAAAGTTGCCGGAAACGGTGTTGGCGAATTTTTCCCAATAGGGCGGTGCAATTGAAGTAAAATACTGCCAGGGATAATATAAAATGCCCATGTGCGAATGCATGGTCATAAAATAGACCAAGGTGCTCAGGAAAAAAGTCATAATCAGAATACTGACGCCCTTTCCCGGTTGTTTTAAATCCTGCCAGGGGGCCTCCTCGCAGGCAACCACCCAGGCCGGACTCAACCAGGAAGCAATGGCAGCAAACATCAGGCAGGCCAGAGCCGCGTATTCGATCGCAAAAAATTCGGTAACCCCCGGCAGTTTAGTCAGTTGTCCGGGGTTAAAATAGGCCAAACCAAAATTTCCCAGCAGCCCTTCAAAGAAACCTTTGATCAAAATGTACAGGACGCCAAACGAGACGGCTGTGAGGACCCCCCCTTTTATCAGTGGATGGGTTTTTTCCAGCCAGGATCGTTTAAAAGGCCAGTAATTAAAAATGTAAACCATCCAGATGAGTACGATCAACCACCACCGTGTATACATATAGCCCACATAGGGTGTATACATTCGCATCCATCCGCGCGGATCCTGGAAAATCCACCAGGTGGCATAAAACAAAATCAGCGTAAAGACCAAGCTGACAATGGCCGGAATCGGCTGCGGCCATCGTTGCGTAAGGCTACGCTCCTCCAGATAGTCTATACCAAATTTTTCCATTGCAGCCTCCTTCCTATCCTATAAAGTTTTCGTTTTTATTACGCCTATTAGTTATGTCCAAGCCTCAGCTTTCTGATGGATATAATTTTATAGTTGCTTAGTTGTTATTCGTGTCATCCCTTAAACGATTGACCGCCACACTTAATTGCTCCGGATCCATTGTTGCGGGATCAATTCCAAGACATATCGCCTCCAGAAACAGTGATTCGGGGATCAACTCAGCGAGTTCGGAAGAAGACTCTTTTTTTTGAAATGAAAAAATTGAGTTGAAGTCTTTGATCAAGTCAAAACACTTTACGGCCGTAACATGGAAAAATTGTTTTCTGGAATACATATCTAGTTGACCCTAAATTTGTTTGAAAATCTACCATTTGAAGGTATTCGTTTGTGCTTACATATAATGCCTATTGCTGAATTGTAGCCTAATCAATTTTGTTACGAATGCACGCAGCATGCCACAGCCAGCAATTTTTTTATACTAATGTTATCAATTTGTTATCGGCATTATGATTAAAAATTTTTCCGAGATAGAGTGGAATTTAGAAAAATTGCGAAGGCTGAATTAGAAAAATTTCAAGATTAAACTCGCGGTTTATGAATTGGAGAGTAGCTGGAAGTTGCACAAAAATGGCTGATCATTCTCCTCTTTTGTAAATCGGCAAACAAAGTAATTATGGTTTTATTGGCTTGATTTGCCCCAACGGCCAATTGTAGATAAAAGACATTTATGGCTGGATATCTGGGATTTCCACATCTCCCCAATCTGGGATGTAACAAGTGATATTTTTAAACTCAACTTTTGCGCCACATTCAGGACACGTTTCAGGGGCACTCGCAGAAATTAGAGTGTAGGCACAGTGATCGCATTTCCAGAAGGTGAGATGACATTTAGGGCAGATATCTCCATCAAAACGTTTTGATGAGGAATATCCGCAATTTGTGCATATCCATACAGATTGACTATCTTCGCATTTTTCTATCATTTTTCACATAGTGCTGATTTCTACCTGTATCCAATCAAGATATGGTTGGCTGTTGGGTAATAAGTATTTTAGAAGCATCAAATATGAATGGATAGATCAGCCTCCATTGGCTGATCTTCGCTTAAGTTAACGTTCGACTTCCGCATGATAAACATCTTACCCCGGTATTTTGCTTCAACAAGCAGATCTTGAGCCATTAATTTTCGAACAATTTGCCAATCCGCGCCGGCTCGCATCAAAAATTCATTGACCGCATCCTGGCGCATGGGATGCACGGCGGTGATACTCAGCAGGTCCTGTTCGACATCACCGGTAAAAGCGAAGGCATTGCCTTCGTAGCCAATCAAATACTCCACCTGAAATGGCCGTTGACTGAAAATTTGGAAAGCTTCGTTTAAGACATTCTCAGATGGAGGTCTCACCCATTTTGTGGCGGGGGGTCTTGTTGGAACGGCTAAATAAGCCTTATGCGGTTGAAGGTGGTTCAAAAAGACGGCAATTTTTCGAAGGCTTTTAGCGCTGTCATTGAGGCCTCTAACCAGCATGGTCTCCGTTACCAGGGTTCCTGAATAATCATTAGCAAATTCAACCATGCCTCTCAAAATAGTCTTCTGTTTCAGCGTCCGCTGGGGGCAATTCATTCGGCGCCAGGTATTTCCATGGGTGGAATCAATTTTAAAAGAGACCCAATCCGCTTTTGCCAGGTCTGCTCTGACATCCTTGCGCCAGATGAGAGCGCCGTTTGTAATGACGGCAATTTTGAACCCCAGCGATTTTAGAAGCTCGATTTCCCGTCCAAGATTGGCATCCAGGGTAGCTTCGCCATCGGGCACGAAAGTCAAATAATCAACTGATTCGCTTTTCTTCTGTGCTTCTTGGACTTTCTGGCCAACATCCCTATAAATTTCTTCTGGATCATAGAACCGGGCTCGATGGACTTCCATCCGGGTTGTTTTTCCGACCTGGCAGTACACACAGGCGTAAGTACACACCTTGGGTGGTATATTGTTAATTCCCAGGCTTCGGCCTAAGCGTCTGGAAGGAACCGGCCCAAAGGCAATCATGATATCTTATATCCTTCAGTAAGACATGCGATCCCAAATAGTCGACATCAAGTGTACACCTACTTATATGATCGTTGGCGAGTGGTATAACTTTATCAGATAGTTGTATACTTCAATTCAAATTCCTTTATAGCCACCATAATTCCTGCGAGCATCGCTTTTCTTAGTGAGGGGGTTTGCAAAGTTCTATCCTTGCTATGTTCAAGCTCTTTTTCCTTTTTTAATTGGATAATAGTATCAAGCATCAGATCTGTTTCAGCGTGCTGGTTTAACTCTTTTAATACCTTGCATCCTAAGCCGCTTCCGTTCCACTTGTCAAAATATAGGCCAAAATGCTGCATCAAATAATCGTGGCTCTGTTTTCGCGCCCATTCATTTCCAATCTTATAAGCCTCAGATTCAGTTATAGCCTTGTCATTTCGAACAGCCTCTGCCTCTTTTTCAAATCCCCAATCCATCAATAAATCTTCTATGTCTTTCTCACAGAATCCGGCTTCTGCTTCGGTCACACTGAGAACATATTTTGCAACCTCATGTGCGATTATATAAATTATTTGGTGTCCGGACTTTGTGAGGATTTTCGAATTTAAATAAACCAGCGCTTTGACAGGACTAGCAAAGTCATACCGCAGCAGGTATGCATTAAAAATATCCTCATCAGTGAGTATTTGAAAACTCTCATCGCTTAAAATCTTATCACGCGCCGCTTCCGGGAGGCGTTCAAAGACGGCTGCCAAATAGGGATAAAACCGGAAATCACAAACCTTGAATCTATTTATCCTTTTATCCATGATGAAGTCCTTACAAAGTGGGATTACAGAAAATTTTTTAAACTCACATAAAAATTTTTCATGGAATCGGCAAAATATTTATCCATCTAACCCCGATTTTGTGAAATTTATATTACGCCGATTCGAGTTCCCGGCGCGCGGCCATATCCACCAGTATTCGTTCTCTGGCCTTGTCGATGCCGAGATCGCTGCGCTTCTTGTCGATGTGGGCAATCATCTTGTGGGCGTGCTTAATCGGATCGACTTCCAGGTCCCACATACCGCCGTACATTTTTTCAAATTCCTTGAACAGGTAGTCTTTAAACACCGGTGCACCGGATACCGGAAGGGTGACACCAAAAACCGTGTAGACACCGGAGGCCACAAAATAATGGCCGATACTGATGGCTTTTTCACTCATCCATTCCGGCGCGCTGCCGGCCGCAGGCAGATCACTGATGTCGTTGCCCAGGCCACCGGCCTTGACCACCTCTGTGGCCGCCAGCAGGATACGGCTGTTGTCCACACAGGATCCCAAATGCAGCACGGGCGGAATACCGACGGTTTCACACACCTCGGCCAGACCCGGCCCACAGAACACACGGGCGGATTCCGGCGTCAGCAAACCCTCCATGGCGCAGGCAATTGCATTGCAACCGGTCGTCAGCACAATCACGTCATTTTTGATGAGCTCCTTTACGATCTGGATATGACTCTCATTATGCCGGGTCCTCACATTGTTGCACCCCACTACACCGCCAATTCCGCGGATGCGACCGTTAATAATGTTGTCGTTCAACGTGTAGTAAGACCCGCGAAACATGCCGCCCAGATGGTATTCGATGGATTCCACACCGAAACCCGCTACGATCGGAGATTTCTGCCTGGGGATCATCACCTCGGATTTTCGGGTTTCAAAATTGTCAATGGCCAGCTTGACGATCCTCTCGGCATCTTCGATGGCATGATGCTCATCAAACTCAATGTGAATGACGTTGTCCTGTTCCATACGGGCAATGGGGTGGGTGGTAATCAGTTTAGTGTGAAAGCATTTGGCCACGTTGGCTAAATTTTGAAAGATACATTGAATATCGACGACCATGGCATCACAGGCACCTGTGATGATAGCCAGTTCCTGCTGCAGAAAGGTCCCGCACAGGGGCACCCCGTGGCGCTGTAAAATCTCATTGGCCGTACAGCAGATGCCGGAAAGCTGGATGCCTTTGGCGCCCCTGGATTTGGCATATTCATGCATCTCTTTTTTCTGGGAGACCGCAACGATCATCTCGGAGAGCACCGGTTCGTGGCCGTGAATGACGATATTGACCATGTCTTCTTTCATAACTCCGAGATTGGCTTCGGATGCCAGCGGATAAGGCGTTCCAAAGAGGATGTCCTGCAGCTCGGTGGCCAGCATCGAACCGCCCCAGCCGTCGGCGATGGCCGCGCGGGTGCCCTGCTTCATCAGGTTTTTGTAATCCTGATCCACACCGATGTGGGTGCGGTGCATGATTTCAACAATTTCGCGGTCGATGTTGCGCGGCAAAACGCCCTGCTTTTGCCAGAGCTCGTAACGCGGCTCAGGCGCGCGCCTGGCAAAAAGAAGTTCGCCTTCAGCCTTGCCCCATTCATTGAGCGCTTTTTCACCGACTTCCACGGCGATTTCATCCATATCCCGATCAAGCTGCTCACCGTCAACCTCCACCGTTGTGTCGACGCCCAAAACCCCGGCCACTTCGATAAGCTTTTTCTTATCCTTGATCTTATAAGCATCGGTTTCTTTTCGCGCAGCGGCCATAAAGATTTCTGCCACTGAACGGCCATGGTCCGAATGGGCGGCTGCACCGCCGGCAATCATGCGGATAAAATTGCGGGCCGCAATAGTGTTGGGAGTAGCCCCGCAAATTCCCTTGCGGGTGTCTTCGCCCTCAATCCCGCCTTTGGGAAGCGGCAGGCGACAGGGCCCCATGCCGCAGTTTTTACAGCAGATACCCTGGGTTCCGATATTACACGGTTTCATTGTCACAGCCCGGTCAAAGGCTGTCTCCACCCCCAGGTCATGGGCCCGTTGAATCATCTGCTGACTGGCCGGATCAATGGTTGCCGCTGCAGGATCAGCCAATTTCTTTGCCTTGGGCGCTTCTTTTTCGTTTTTTTCTGCCATTGGATTCCTCCTTAGAGCGTATGTGTTTTTCTAATGATTGAGATGCCGAAATTCTGGAAGCTGCATTGGGTTCGAGCAGCGAAAAGAAAAATTTTAACCGCATGGCAGTTAAATCATTTCAATGAATTTCGAAATGACTCACTGATTTACGAAGGAAATTTTGCATGATGTATGCCATTAATCAAAGATGACAGCATATTATAAATATTCAGTAACTTAGAATATTATCTGATATAGAAAGAGAGGGTTGAGAATCTCAGATTCGAAAAACTTCAAATTATTTTTCGCATAATTTCTAAGTTGATTTATCGAAGATTATAAAGGTTTGGTAAAAAGGTAAGATTTTCTTTGGATTTCCACTGCGAAAAACAATCAATCATTTAGTGATGATATGTAACTACGTAAATTTTCATTCCTAAGGCTTTCCGATTTTCTATTGGCTTCGTCCAGAAATCATGTCTTTTCTTTTCTCGACAATGAAATAATGTGAACAGGGGTATCGGTTCTACGAATTACTTTTCGGGCTAAACTTGGACAAAGGATTCGGCCCAAAAACTTTCTTCTGCGAGGCCCAAAAATAATCATTTCACATCCCCACTGATTGGCCTTGTTAACAATTTCCTCTGCTATCTTCCCGTAGTGAACAACAAGGTATGCGATTGTATCGAGGTGTTCGGGATGATCATTTGGTTTCGTTTTACTGGTCATCTTAAATTGCCCTTGCATCCGCTGTAATGCGGCCTTCGATTTTTCTTGGAGGGTTTTGGATCCATGGGTGCTATCAAAAGACATAGGAAAAAAATTAGAAAAGGTAATCGATCCTTGATCGATGATGTGGAAAATAATCAGTTTGGCTTTGTGATGGTATGCAAGTTTTATGGCGTAAGGGATTGCCGCAATGGAATCCGCTGAAAGATCTGTTGCATAAAGCATTCTATGAAGTTCACTGGCCATATAGAATATTAATTTTTATCTTTCTGGCTAATTTGATCTGTGAAGTTAATTTAGAGTAATTTCGAAGATTGCCTTTAAAAATGACAAATACAGGCGAGATATCTCAGGAATGAATTAGATCTATAGATTTTTATTGAAATAAAAAAGAATATAGAAGCGCAGTAATAAGAAGACTGCAAGTTAATCACCCAGCAATTTTTTTCTGCGGTAACGGAAGGTGTGATGATTCATTTTCAGTAACCTTGCGGCTTGGCTTTCATTTCCTTTAGCGATTTTAAGGGCCTGTTCAATATAGTCCCTTTCAAATGATTGAAGCTGCTCGGACAAATCAATCCCTTCGGGAGGCAAAAGGGCAAGCTCGGCCTCATTTTTGGCTACGGTAAATTGTTGATGCTGATTTTTAAATTCAATGCCCAGGTCCTTCAGTTTGAGCTGAGGTCCAGTGCCGATTAGCACTGCTCCTTCCATGAGATTTTTTAACTCCCGAACATTGCCGGTCCAGTTATGCGCCAATAACGCATGCTTGGTATCAGGCGATATGTCGCTAAATTCCTTATTAAACTTAGAGCTGAACTCTTGAAGAAAATATTTCGCCAGGGGCACAATATCGTCTGGCCGCTCGTTTAATGAGGGTACCTGGACTTTGACTACCCCCAGTCGGAAATAAAGATCCTTTCGAAATAAACCGTCGTCGATCATCTTATTAAGGTCTTTGTTGGTGGCGGAAATTAAGCGGGTTTTGATATGTAATTTTTTGGTCCCCCCGACTCTATAAAATTCGCCGAGCTCAAGAAACCTGAGCAGCTTGGCCTGGGCTTCAAGACTAAGATCGCCAACTTCATCTAAAAATAAAGTACCATTTGCCGACTCCTCGATTAGCCCTTTCTTACCGGATGCTCCGGCACCGCTGAAGGCTCCTTTTTCATATCCGAAAAGCTCACTTTCGATCAGATCTTTTGGGATAGCCGCACAGTTTACGGTTGCGAAAGGCGCTTGGAAGTTCGGGCTGTTATAGTGAATAGCGCTGGCAATTAATTCTTTCCCGGTTCCAGTTTCGCCCATGATGAGCACCGGTGTGTCAGGGCTTTTCGCCACCATTTGGACAAAGTCCATCACATCCTGAATGGCATTACTCTCCCTGATAAAGCATGGGATATTTTCTTTTAGGTGCTTTTCCTGTAAATGTTGAATTTCCTTTTTTAGCCGGATTGAATCCAGGGCATTGCGAATCGTGACCTCCAATCCGTCCATGTGGAGCGGCTTGATGACATAGTCATAGGCCCCCAGTTTCATGGCCGATATCACGGTATCGACATCTTCATAAGCCGTTATCATGATGACCAGTATTTCAGGATTTGAGGATTTGATTTGGCGAAGCGCTTCAATCCCATTCATCCCAGGTAAGCCAACATCAAGCAATACCAAATCGGGGGGATCCTCTTCCAAGGCATTGATGGCAGGTTCCGCCTGTGGAAAAGACCGAATACGATAATCGGCTTCAAGGGTCAATGTGATGCCGTCACGTATGGTCTGTTCATCGTCTATAACGAATATGGAAAAGGTAATCATAATTCGCTAAGCTCCTTTGCGTTTTTTTAATGGAATTTCGATCCGAAATTCCGCACCCCCTAATTCACTGGCCGACACGGTCATTGATCCACCGTGATCGCTGATAATTCGGTGACACAAACTCAAACCGATACCGGTTCCCTCGTGTTTGGTAGTAAAGTACGGATCCAGTATTTTATCTCTCATTTCAAGGGGAACACCCGGTCCTGAATCAGAAACTTGAATAATAATTCGGTCGGCTTCAACGAAAGACGCAACGACAATATTTTTGCCGGTTTCCATAGTTTTCATAGCTTCGGCAGCATTATTTAAAAGGTTTAATACCATCTCTTCAATTAAGTTTTTATCTGCATATGATTGCGGCAAATTATTTGACAATAATTTATCGATTTTTATGCCGCTTTTGCCCATCGTCACGGCAGTAAGGTTGATCGCATCTGTGATGGGTTCATTGATATCGATTAAGGTTATCTTCGGTTCACTGGGTTTGGCGAAATCCATGACTCTTCGAATAACGGATTCAATTTTAATAGATGCTGATTGAAGTTGTTTCAATATTTGCTCAACTTTTGCTTCAGTTCCATCCCGGTGATGGAGTTTTTTGAGCGTGTTTAGATAGATATTGATTCCCGAAAGAGGATTTCGGATTTCATGTGCAATACCGGCTGCCACCCGACCCAGAGATGCCATCTTATCCTGGATGGTTAAGAGATGTTCAAGTTCTTTGGCTTTGGTCATGTCCATTATATTGACCAGTATCGCATCTTTCCCCTGAAATTCTATCCGGCTGGCCTGGCAATGGACCCATTTCATTTGGCTCCGATTGGCTCTTCCATCCTGTGGATAAAATCTGAAATCCATAGATTCAATCGGCAGATTCCCCGACCTGATACTTTTATAAAATGCATCTACCTTTGCGATATCGTCCGGGTGGATAGAGTCCTTGTCTTTAAATTTAATCGGACGCGGTAATGGACCCAGCAGTCTTTCTTGTTCCGGATTCTGGTAGACGATTTGGTCATTTTGAATGATCGATATACCCGTTAAGGAATGTTCTACTAATTCTCGAAAGCGTTTTTCGCTTTCAACTATGGCCGTTTGCGCTCGATCGCGTTCTATGATTCGTCCAATTCGTTCAGCAATCGTATTTATCAAAGCTCTTTCTTCTATTAAAAACGGTCCCTCATCGCTTTCCGGTCGCTCTTCAAGATAATGAGCAGATAGAACACCAACCGTCTTATCATTGACAATAATGTTTTGTGCAAGCATCCTTTGTGTTTCTTCAAAGTTTTCTGTGCTGAATTCTTGACTGTCTATGATGATTCTACCACATGTGATTTCTGGATACTGATAAGCCGGTGGAATGAGCTCAACGATTCCCTGGAGGATCTCCTCTAGTGTAAGTCTGCGTCTTTCAACCAAACGTGAAATCTCAAAAAGGCAATTTAACTCTTTAATCCGCTCTTCCACCTCATTCATACTTTTCTGTAAATCTTTCTCTACTGATCTGCGTTTCTTTATCTCTTTATCCAATTCATCCCTTGAAGCTGTAACAGCCTTTAACCGGTCAGTCATTTGATCGAATGCCCGTCCCAGCTGTCCGATCTCATTCCGTGCATCGGTAGCAATTTTATGGTCTAAATTGCCTTTACCGATTTCTTCCGCACCAGCTTGTAAAAGTTGAATCGGATCGGATATGGATTTTCCAACGATAAATGCAGCAAACATACTGATTACAATAAGAGCAAGGACGAGCACGAGGACAAAATTTCTTAACGTCGTTATGGGTTCAAAAGCTTCAGCGACGTCTATTTTGGCCACCATCCCCCAGTCCAGCGAAGGAATGTATCGCCAGGCTGCGATGACTTTTTGCCCGCGGTAGTCCACAGATATTCCACTTCCGTTGTTGCCGTTGAGCGCTTTTTGAACAGGTATGGCTTGCTTTTCACCAAAATCAACCTTTCTCTTTAGAACTGCACTTGGATCATGACGAAGTGGATTTAGAAACAGAGCTTGATTCCCGGCTTTTTTGGCGATCAACGTCTCACCGGTTGTTCCCAAACCGGTCGTATTTTGAATGAGTTCGTAAATGGGTGCCATGTCGCTCTCAAAAGCGGCTACGCCAATGAGCTGGCCCATATCAGAACGAATCGGAGCTGAGATGATCATGGAGAATTGGCCGGTTTCGATTTTACTGGCAACAATATCTGAAAGTTGGATTCCGGTTTTGCCATCATCAAATGATGTCCCCAACAGGTCCGGTTTGATCGTGCCAAGTATGCCCGAAGCTAAAGAGCGATCCAAAACGTAGACGATCCTTCCCGTCGAATTTATCAGGATAACGTTTCTGAAATCATAAACCGGCTTATATATTCGAATGGCCTGGTCAAGTTCGTCTCTGATGGCTTCATAAACCGGAGTGGAAAAGTCGCCCGAAAAGTCTGCAAGCATGGCAGCCAATTTTTTTAGTGTTGGGCGCTCTTGTGCAATCTGGATGTGTTTTTTCTGATCGACGAAAAAGTCTTCTATTCTTTTGACCTTGAGATCGGCAATGCTTTGCAATTCTTCCATTCGCAGGGATGTCAGAGCTTTCATGGCGTGATAATATCCAAGCAGACCGACAAAACACATTGGTATGATCGTGCACGCCAGAAGAATCATGATCATTTTTTTTCGGACGGTCATGTTAACGACTCTTGTATTTTTAAACGCAGATAAAGTTGGGCGATGCCGATTAAGTTAGCTTTTAAGCTGGAATTGCAGTCTACTATAACAAATAATTTCGAAATTTTGCGAAAAAAATTTCGAAATTTTTCTAAATTTAAAATCCCATTAATTTAAATTAAAGGCAAAAATTTAAATAACCCTTTAATTTTAAATAACTTTTCATTAGAACTCCGCACTGGCATACTCCATGCTTTGAAATAATCAATGAAAAATCCGTACCACCTTCACCTCCAAAGCAGCAATTTGTAAGACACAAATAAATTTTTGAAAGGGGTTCTGTACCGCTGTATTTTCAATAATGTGAGCCTGCCGTACAGTTTCGTTTAACCGATAAAAAACAAACCAAGGAGGCCCAAATGTCTGATAAGGTCGTCAAACTGGGTGGCAAAAAGAAAAGCCGGTTTATGGACAAGGTCATGCAGCTTCTGCCGGAAGGCGGCAATCTGAATCTTTGCCTGACCTGCGGGGCCTGTTCGTCCGGATGCCCGGCCACGGGTCTGGATGGTATGGATCCGCGTAAATTTTTACGCATGGCCGCTCTGGGAATGGATGCTGAAATTCTCAAATCGGACTGGCCCTGGATGTGCACCCAGTGCCAGCGCTGCATTTATGTCTGTCCAATGAAAATCGACATTCCCCAGCTGGTGTACAATGTGCGCGGAACCCGGCCGCGAGAAGAACGGCCAAAGGGGATCTTGGGTTCCTGTGATATGGCCCTGAAAAATGACAGCTGCAGTGCCATGGGCGCATCGCCGGAGGATTTCACCTTCGTGGTCGAAGACGTTCTGGAAGAGTACCAGGAGGCCCAGCCCGAATTTAAAGACATGCAGGCACCCATTGACAAACAGGGCGCCACCTTCTTTTTAAATCAAAATTCCAGGGAGCCGGTAACCGAACCCGATGAAATGGTTCCCCTCTGGAAAATTCTGCACCTGGTGAGCGCGGACTGGACCTATGGGAGTAAGGGCTGGGGCGGGGAAAACTACTGCATGTTTCTGGCCGACAATGACTCCTGGGAACACATTGTGCGAACCACCGCCAAACAGGCTGACGATCTGGGCTGCAAGATATATCTGAATACCGAGTGAGGGCATGTCACTTTCTCAGTCCTGGCAGGACTGAAAAAATTCAACATTGACCACAAATTTGAGGTTAAAAATATCTATGAGTACTATGCGCAATGGATCCGCGAAGGCAAACTTCAGGTCAATTCCGATTGGAACAAAGATCTAAAAATCAAGTTTACGGTTCAGGATCCCTGCCAGATCGTGCGCAAAAGCTACGGCGATCCCATCGCCGAAGATCTGCGCTTTGTGGTCAAAACCCTGGTGGGGGAGGAAAACTTCATTGATATGACCCCCAACCGCTCCAACAATTACTGCTGCGGCGGAGGGGGTGGTTTTCTGCAGTCCGGCTATAAACAACAGCGGTTGGAATTCGGCCGCTTGAAAGACAATCAAATTCAAGCCACCAAAGCCGACTATTGCATCGCGGGTTGCCACAATTGCCACGCCCAGATTCACGAGCTCAGCGACCACTATGGTGGGGGCTACGGTGTCATCCATCTGTGGACCCTGATCTGTTTTGCCCTGGGTATCCTCGGTGAAAATGAACGAGAATATCTGAACGATGATCTCAAAGAGGTGGCCGTTTATGGCGCTTAGTACAAGAGAAACCCATGAACACACCCACTAAATGGAAAGTCGTCTTAATCGATGACGAAGAAGACATTCGAGATGTCCTGGCCGTTGCGCTTCGGGATAGCGGGTATGATGTCATTGCGGCAGAAGATGGCGAAACCGGCTTACGGTTGTGTGAAGAGACATCCCCCCAAATTGTCGTTACCGATATCCGCATGCCGGGGATGGACGGTCTCCAAGTATTAGAGGTTTTGAAAAACAAGACCCCCGATATAGAGGTCATTGTGGCCACTGCATTCGGGGAGATGGACGTGGCTATTCAGGCGCTGCAGCTCGATGCTTCGGATTTTATCACCAAGCCCATCAGCGACGAAGCTTTGCATCTGGCACTGAAACGCGCCAAAGCCCGCTTTAGCTCGAAAAAGCAGCTTAGAGACTACACCGCTCTTTTGGAGCGCGAGAAGGCGGAGACAAGTCAAGAACTTTTTAAAACCCTATCTTTCCAGAAAAATTTAATTGCGCACTCCATCGACGGCATCCTGGGATGTGACGAAAACAAGCGGGTCATCATCTATAATAAAAGCATGGAAAAGATGCTGGGTTACGAGAGCAACGAAGTGTTGCACAAAATGACATTTAGCCATTTTTTATCGCCCGGCGAGGAGCTGAACTTTATTGCCGAACTGGAAGATGAGCGTTACGGTGGCAAACACAAGCTACAACTTTATGAAACCACCCTGAAGGCAAAATCCGGCCGCAGGATTCCTGTACAAGTATCGGCGACCCCCTTATTTGACCATGAAAACGTCAATGGTCTAGTTTGTTTTTTCAGAGATCTGCAGGAAACCCGAAAGCTAGAAAGAGAAATGGAGGATCAGGCGCGCATCCTGCATCAGGACAAAATGATGTCTTTAGGACGACTGGCTGCCAGTGTGGTTCACGAGATCAACAACCCGTTAGCGGGAATTTTAAATTATCTGCGGCTGATGCTCCGGATCCTGGATGAGGAGCAGCTGACAGAAGAGCGGGTGGAAAAATTTAAGCATTATTTAAAGCTGGTCGAAAATGAAATCAATCGATGCGCACAGATTGTATCCAGCTTGCTCAATTTCTCGCGCGTATCTCCGCCGGCCTTTGGCGAAGTCCGGATTAAAGAGCTCGTCGAACGCTGTATCATTTTGAGCCAGCACAAGCTGGAACTGAGCAACATCCAGCTGAAATATAGCATCCAAAATGGCATCCCTGCTGTCCGGGGCGACTTCAACCAACTGCAGCAATGTATCATCAATCTCATATTCAATGCAATCGATGCCATGTCGGAGGGAGGAACGTTGACCCTGCAAGGACACCATGAATCTGCGACAGGAAAAGTGGTAATAGCCATAAAAGACACCGGTCAGGGTATTGCCCCTGATGCTCTTCCGTATATTTTTGAACCTTTTTTTACGACGAAAAGTCAAGCTTTTGGCGTAGGACTCGGCTTGTCGACGGTTTACGGCATTATCGAACGACACAACGGCAGTGTTGATGTCGACAGTCAACCTGGGAAAGGTGCCGTGTTTACGCTAAAAATACCGGTTCTTTGATCCGACCCGCGAGGATCTGACATGAATCATGCCACAAATCCAAAGAAAACCAGTGTCCGGTCTGATGAATGGCTTGAGATTCTGGATGAAATAAATGTCGGCGCTTTTACGGTCGACAACAACCGGCGGGTTGCGTCGATGAACCTGAATGCCCAGGCTTTAATCGGAATGAAAGAAAGTGAGGCCATCGGAAAAGACTGCCGCGAGGTGTTTGTCGGGGTCCCCTGTCTGGCAAGGTGTCCGTTTAGCGGTTCATCAGATTCGGATACCGAAGAGCCGGTTATTCAAATCGAGGACGAAAATCAACAACCCCATTTCGTCACCCGCATGGCAACGCCGGTTTATGGACGGAACCAATCGGCGGCCGGTTGTCTGACGATATTGCAGGACCATTCACCGATTGCCGATCTGATAGACCGCATTCATTATGAGGAGCGCAGTCTGAAAATAATTCTGGACAACCTTGATGTCGGAATTTTCACCGTCGACCGCAGTGGTCATATCACTTTTTTTAATACCGAGGCAGAAAAGATTTCAGGCTACAATCGTCGCGACGTTTTGGGTCAATCGTGTACGACGCTGTTTGAAGGCAAGGGCGTCCGGGATTTGTGTTTATTAAAAGAGTCCATCATTGATGGCGAATCACGCAGCAGCCAGCAGGGTAAAATGATGACACGAGACGGCGTGACCATCCCCATCCGGGCCAACTACATGGCGCTTCGCAACGAGAAAGGCACGATTGTGGGCGGGTTGGCGACGTTTCATGACCTGACCCTGATACGACAGTTTAAGCAGGCGATGCGCAATCGCTATACCTTCCATGATATGGTTGGCAAAAGCCCACTGATGCAAAAAATTTTCGGGATGGTCAATATTGTCGCCTCCACAGATGCCACCATTCTGATCGAAGGCACAACGGGAACCGGCAAAGACCTGCTGGCCAAGGTCATCCATTCAGCCAGTCACAGGGCGAATAAACCATTTGTCAAAGTGAATTGCGCCGCCATACCCGATAACCTGATCGAATCGGAGATGTTCGGTTATGTCAAAGGCGCGTTTACCGGGGCCGAAAGAGATAAGATCGGGCGGTTCCAGGAGGCTGAGGGCGGCACCATTCTTTTAGATGAGATTGGTGATCTACCGCTCCCCTTGCAAGCTAAGCTGCTGCGCGTTATCGAAGATAAGGAATTTTATCGTTTGGGCAGCCGGCATACGATTAAAGTCAATACCCGCATAATTTCGGCCACAAACCGCAATCTCGAAAAGCTGGTAAAAAACCGGCTTTTCAGAGAAGATCTTTATTACCGGCTGAACGTGTTCCGTATCGAAATACCTACTCTAAGAGAGCGGCAAGACGATCTACCCCTCTTGATCGGTCACATTTTAAGACGCCTGGTTGCCGCAGCGGGGCAGCGGCCACCGGAAGTATCTGAAACGGTAATGAAAATTCTGCTGAACTACACCTATCCCGGAAACGTCAGAGAACTGGAAAATATTTTAGAGCACGCCCTGATCACCTGCCAGCACGATACCCTCGAAGAGCGACATCTTCCCGAATATCTCATAAGCCCCCAAACCGCACGCCGACCCGGGCTGCGCGAGAAACAACAGCGCCTTCCGATCCCAGACAATCTGGAGTGTGATGATATTCTGGCCGCCCTCAACCAACACAACTGGCACCGCATCCGGACCGCCAGGGCTTTGGGAATGGACCGCACCACGCTCTGGCGTAAGATGAAGAAATTCGGCCTCAGTGATTGAGCTTTTTTTATATTCTGACATAAAGCACCGCTGAACCCAGTTAGTGCAGCATATGTTGCAGATTCTGTTGTACAACACCGCGTCTTTAACCAAATTCATTATATTTTATATACTTACAGAGATTACGGCCCACGCATCGTGTTGTAAATAGTGCAACATCATTGCGAGCCCCCGTCCTCAAATCATGATCACCACTCCGCTAACCCTCTGTAATTAATATCATAGCTTTTTATTCCGCTCACCTGGCATAGTCTATGCTCTTACAGGGGCCAAGACCCTTTACCAGGCGTGCTGAGCTTACCCATCATAGCGTCAGCGTTTCAGAGGATTTTAAATGTCAAATCCCGTTGAAAGAAAGAAAATTCTTGTCGTTGATGACGAGGCGGATATGCGGATCTTTCTGTGTAATCTGTTGGGTAATTGCGGATTCCAGCCCATCGGCGCCGCTGATCGCATCGAAGGGATCCAAAAAGCAAAAGAACAAAAGCCGGCCTTGATTATCCTGGATGTAATGATGCCGAAGGAAAGCGGGATTCTGATGTATCGCCAACTCCGAGAAGACAAGAACCTCAGGAAAGTGCCGGTCATCATGGTATCGACCATCGATAAAAAGATGTTTTCACGATACCAGAAATTGCAAAGCAGACCTCAAAAAACGGCCGCCGCCGAACCGGGCGCCTACCTGGAAATGCCCCTGGAAACCGAAGAACTGGTTCGGCTGGTGCGCAAGATGACGTCAACCACAGCATATGATGCTGCAAGGAAACTTGACAAATAACAGGACGCAAGAGGCACAGCCATTATGTCTGTCAGAATAGGATTTTATATCTGCCACTGTGGAATCAACATCGCTTATAAAGTGCGCGTGGAAGAGGTCGCAGCCTTTGCCCTTAAATTGAAAAACGTGATCGTCGCCCGGGATTATAAATTTATGTGCTCGGACCCGGGTCAGGTGATGATTGAAAAAGATATAAAGGAATTGGATTTGAATCGGGTCGTAGTGGCCTCATGTTCGCCGCGCTTGCACGGGAAAACGTTCATGGGGGTCTGCGAGCGCGCCGGGATTAATCCGTATTTTTTTCAAATGGCCTCGGTACGCGAACAGGTCTCCTGGGTAACGACCGATGAAAACGAAGCCACCGACAAAGCCAAAAGTCTGGCAGCGGCGGCCATTTATCGCGTCAACTACCATGAAAGCCTCGAAGCCCGTCAAGCCCCTGTAAATCCTGATATGCTGGTGATTGGTGGCGGTATCGCCGGAATGCAGGCCGCCCTGGACATCGCCGACTCGGGCCATCAGGTCTATCTGGTGGAAAAGGATACCACCATCGGCGGTCACATGCTGCAGTTTGATAAAACCTTCCCCACTCTGGATTGCGCCGCCTGCATTGGAACACCCAAAATGGTCGAGGTAGCGCAAAATTCGAATATCAAACTGCTTTCATACAGTGAAGTGACGGATGTTTCCGGATTCATCGGAAATTATACGGTTAGCGTCCGACGCAAGCCCCGCTACGTAAAAGAGGACCTCTGCACCGGGTGCGGCGAATGTGAAAAGGTCTGTCCGGTGAGCATATCGAGCTCGTGGGATGCCGGGATAGGCACTCGCAAAGCCATTGGCCGCACGTTTCCGCAAGCCATTCCGATTACCTTTAACATCGAAAAAAAGGACCGGGCACCCTGTGTGGCGGCCTGCCCTGCGGGCACGAACGTGCAGGGGTACATCCAATTAATCGGCCAGGGCAAGTATGCGCAGGCGATCCAACTGATCATGGAGCGCATTCCGTTACCGGGGGTGCTGGGCCGGGTGTGCCCGCATTTCTGCGAGGCACAATGCCGCCGTGTTGAAATTGATGAGCCGGTAGCCATCCGGGAATTAAAGCGCTTTGTGGCCGATCAGGTGAACCTGGAAATGCTACCACCGCCGGAAATAAATGAACGTCCGGAAAAAGTGGCCATTGTGGGATCGGGCCCGGCCGGATTGACGGCGGCTTATTACTTGCGCTTGAAAGGATATCAGATAACTCTCTTTGAAGCGCTAAAAGAATTGGGCGGCATGCTGCGTGTCGGTATCCCCGATTATCGCTTGCCGCCAGAAATTCTGGCAAAAGAAATCGATCACATTCTGCGACTGGGTGTCGAAACCCGCACCGGCGTCCGATTCGGCGACGATTTCAGTATGAAGGATCTTGAACAGGAAGGTTTTTCAGCTGTTTTTCTCGCAGTGGGTGCCCATCGGTCGACCAAACTCGGCATCAACGCTGAAATGGACGCTGATGGAATTATCGATGCCCTGCAATTTTTAAGAAATATTAATCTTGGCTCTCGGACATCCCCTGGAAATGATGTGGTGGTTATCGGCGGCGGCAATGTGGCCATCGATGCGGCGCGGTCGGGCAAACGGTCAGGCACACACAAAATGACGGTGGTATACCGCCGTTCAAAAGATGAGATGCCGGCCTATGCTGAAGACCTACAGGGCGCCATCGAAGAAGGAATTGACTTTTCATATCTAACGGCGCCGGTCCGCGTCCGGGTGAATAACGGCAAGGTTGTCGGGTTGGAATGTTTGCGCACCGAACTGGGCGCACCGGATGAAAGCGGCCGGCGCCGACCGGTTCCGCTGGAAGGATCCGAATTTCTGATCTCATGTGATGCCATCATTTCGGCGATCGGCCAGCGCGTCGATACCTCATGGGCCGATCAGATACCGGTTCTGAAATGGTCGCAACGGGGAACGCTCGAAGTGGATCCTGACACCATGCAGACATCTGTGCCCCATGTATTTGCCGCCGGGGACGCCGTCAGCGGCCCGGCCACCGTCATTGAGGCCGTTGCTGCGGGACATCGGGCGGTCAAGGCCATAGAGCATTACCTGGCCGGCGAGGAAATGGAGGAAGCCCATGTACAAAAGGCCACCGCGAATCCCGGCACTCAAAATTGGCAGGCAATCCCCGAAAATGTTTCGAAGGCAGATCGCGCTGTGTCACGCCAAATCGTGGCTGCAAAGCGGATAACTTCTTTTGAAGAAATCGAACAGGGATTCTTAAAGGCTGAAGCCAGACAAGAAGCCCAGCGCTGTCTGAACTGCGGCATCTGTAGCGAATGCATGGAATGCGTCCAGGTCTGCGAGCCGCAGGCCATTGACCATTCCATGAAAGAAGAAGAAATAACCCTGGAGGTCGGCAGCATCATTATGGCCACCGGATACGACACCATGGATCCCACACCTTTAAAACCCTATGGCTACGGTGTATATCCGAATGTTTTCACGGCGCTTGAATTCGAACGCCTGAGCAATGCAACCGGTCCCACCGGTGGAAAAATTCTGATTCGTGACGAAAACGGCGAATTCACGCGAACCCCGCAAAGTGTCGCTATCCTTCACTGTATCGGCAGCCGCGATGTGAATTACCACGAATACTGCTCACGGGTGTGCTGTATGTATGCACTTAAATATACCCATCTTATCAAAGAAAAAGTGGGACATGATACCCAAGTGTATGATTTTTACATTGACATGCGCTGTTTTGGTGAGGGCTATGAGGAATTTTTCCGCCGCTGCCAGGAAGAAGGAACCATTTTCATACGCGGTAAGGTTGCCGAGATCACAGATAATGCCATCCATCCCGGCGAAACGGGAAAACTCATTGCGCTGGGTGAAGACACGTTGCTTGCAAAGAAATTGCGGGTTCCGGTCGATATGGTGATTCTATGCACGGCTATGGAGGCCCGCGAGGATGCCGCCGATATGGGCCGCATTTTGGGTGTCAATTTAGGAGCCGATGGATTCTTTCTTGAAGAGCATCCGAAGCTGGGGCCGCTAAATACCGCAACCGACGGCGTATACCTTTGCGGGTGCTGTCAGAAACCATTGGATATCCCGGATACGGTTTCGCAGGCAAGCGGTGCAGCTGCGAAGGCCCTCTCGCTAGCTACCCGCGGAACGGTAGATATTTCACCGACAATATCCTGGATCGACCCGGACATTTGCATTGGATGCCAGACCTGCATTGAACTGTGTCCATACTCGGCGATTGAATTTGACAAGCGACGTGGTGTCTCGGTCGTCAATGAGGCGGTTTGCAAGGGATGCGGTAGCTGTTCGGCACATTGCCCCAGCGGAGCAGCTCGCAGCCGCCATTTTCAAAGCAGACAGATTTTTGCCGAAATTGATGGAATTTTAGAAACCGTCTCCCGGCTGGGACGGTAAAAAAACAAGGAGCGCCTTATGCAAGATTTTGAACCGACGATTATTGCCTTTGTCTGTAACTGGTGCACATACACGGCAGCAGATCTGGCCGGCACCTCCAGGCTGACCTATCCTAAAAATGTGCGTTTGATTCGGGTGATGTGCACCGGCATGGTGGATCCTCAGTACGTCATCAAAGCTTTTTTGGAGGGGGCCGACGGCGTGCTGATCAGTGGCTGTCATCCGGGTGACTGTCATTACATCAATGGCAATTATAAAGCCCGCCGGCGCATTAAGCTTTTAAAGGAAATTCTGCCCCAATTCGGTTTTGAGCCCGAGCGGCTTCGATTAACCTGGATCGGCGCCAGCGACGGGATTCAATTTGCCGAAATTATGGATGAACTTGTCGACCAGGTCAAGGCTTTGGGACCCAATCAGGCAAAGCTCAAAATGGTCATTTAACTTTGGGTAATGGATATTGGGTATTCGGTATTGGTGGCCTAACACAAAAAGATGCAAACAGCAAACAACTCGTACCAAATACCCAGTACCGAAAATCAAAATTGGAGATACCGATGTCGATTACGGGAAAAATCGAGGTGCAAGACAAAGATATTTTAGGAGCTTTGGGAGCGTTTTTTAAGCGCGTTTTGGAAACAGATGACATCAACGCCATTTTGGTGCCGCAGCATCTTTCAATGAAAAATATGGTTATGCCGACGCTGGTAACAGATCCCGAACAGCTCAATGGTGTAGATCCCCTAGCACCGGCATTTCCCATGAATGCCGCTAAAATTGTTTCGCGTCTGACCCGTAAACAGATGGGATCTAAAATTGCGGTGGTGTTGCGCCCCTGCGAAATCCGAGCCTTTGTTGAACTGGTCAAACTCAAGCAAGGTCAAATGGACGAAGTGATGCTCATCGGCATGGATTGCCTGGGCGCATTTCAAAACAAAGATTACCTGCAATATGTTGACAGGCACGGGGACAAATCCACCGAGCGCTTCTATCAAGACGTTTTGGATGGGAAGCAGGCAGACATAGAAGGTGCTACTTTGGCTTCAGCGTGTATGTCTTGCGAAAATCCGGTGCCCACAAATGCAGACATCCTGATCGGTCTATTTGGCGTTGAGATCGCGGATTATCTGTTGGTACAATCGCAAAGCAAACGCGGAACAAATCTTTTAAATCAGATGCACATGACCGAAATCCCAGAACCAGCCTCACGCCAGGATGCCATCACCGCCATCGTTGCGCAGCGCATTGCCTGCCGAGATGAAATGTTTGTCAGAACACGCGCAGCTACCGATAGCCTGGAAAAAATGACGGCCTATCTGGCCAATTGCGTCAATTGTTATAACTGCCGGGTGGCATGCCCGGTGTGTTACTGCAAGGAATGTGTTTTTGTAACCGATGTGTTTAACCATGATCCGTCTCAATACTTGCGATGGGCCAATCGGAAAGGCGTCATTAAAATGCCAACCGATACGCTCTTTTTCCATCTGACCCGCTTGGCCCATATGAGCACGGCCTGTGTGGGGTGCGGCCAATGTTCAAATGCCTGTCCAAATGGTATTCCGGTGATGGAGCTCTTTCGCACCATATCACAAAGCACCCAGCGCGCATTTGAATATGAGGCCGGAAAAAGCATCCAGCAGGAACCGCCCCTTTCGGTATTTTATGAGGATGAATTTCCAGAGGTGGTTGGCATCAACAGTTAGCAAATTATTTAATAAACCTATGAAAGCGGGTGTTGCATATGGCTAGAAAAATCGGCAAAGCGCTGGTCGTCGGTGCTGGTATCGCCGGTATAAGAGCTGCTTTGGATTTAGCAGAGTCCGGTTATGGCGTCATTCTGATTGATAAGTCCCCGCATATAGGCGGGATCTTAAGCCAGCTCGATTACCAGTTCCCCACCGACCATTGCGGGATGTGCAAAATGCTTCCGCTGGTGGACCGGGATGCCAGTTCGCAGTATTGTCTGCGCAAGGGTCTGTTTCATGAAAACATCGACATTACGTTATCCACAGAGCTTGTTTCCATCAAAGGAGAACCCGGCCAATTTCAGGTGATGCTGAAAGAACATCCGAACTGGGTGACCTCAGATCTTTGCACAGGCTGTGGCGAATGCGTTGACGCTTGTCCGATTGAGGTTCCGGATGAATTCAATTCCGGCCTGGGAACCCGTAAAGCAATTTATCTGCCGATACCCCATGCCATTCCAAATCCCTATGTCATTGATTACACTGTGTGCACCCGCTGCGGTGCATGCGAAGAGATGTGCCCGACAGGCGCCATTAAAATTCCCGAAAAGGCCCGCGGGGACTTCCGCATTTTAGTTGTGGATGATGAACTGATCGTACGCGATTCATTAAAAGAATGGCTTGCGGAAGAGGGTTTTGCAGTCGATATGGCTGCATCCGGTCAGGAAGCGATAGAACAATTGTCTCAACAGACCTACCAGCTGATGCTTTTAGACTTAAAAATGCCCGAAATGGATGGTGTTGAGGTCTTGCAAAAAACCATTGATGAATTTCCCGATCTGGATGTCGTCATGATGACCGCCTACGCAACCGTGGAAACCGCTGTCGAAGCCATGAAAATCGGGGCCCTGGATTATCTGGTAAAGCCTTTTGATCCGGAAACCCTGATCCCCATGGTCAAACGCTTATATCAAGAGCGGGCTGCCTCTGAAGGTCGCCAGATTGAAGTTGGCGCAGTCGTGTTGTGCGGGGGCACCGCTTTTTTTGATCCGGCCAGCGGCAAAAATACGTTTGGTTATGGAATATTTCCCAACGTCGTCACCCACCTGGAATTCGAGCGGCTTTTAAGCGGTACCGGTCCTTATCACGGACAGCTTGTCAGACTGGGCGACGGCCAAGCGCTCCAAAAAATTGCCTGGATCCAATGTGTCGGTTCCAGAGACCTGCAGCTGGAAGCCGATTACTGTTCCAACATCTGCTGCATGGCAGCGATCAAGCAAGCACTGGTGGCCAAACAAAAGGCCCGCGGAAATTTAGATACAACCATTTTTTACATGGACATGCGCACCTTTGGAAAATCCTTCGAACGCTACCGGCAGCAGGCCGAGGCAAAACATGGCGTTCGGCTCAAAAGGGCGCGGATTCATACGGTGGACCGGCATGCCGCTTGCGGCGATTTGATTCTGCGCGGCGTGGATCTGGCAGGACAATCCAGCGAAGAACGTTTCGACATGGTGGTTCTGACTGTCGGTCAACGGCCGATCGGTGGCGCAAATGACCTATCCGAATTGGCAGGAATAGAGCTAAATTCACTTGGTTTCGCGCAAACCGAAGCTTTTTCGTTAACGCGGTCCTCACGAAGCGGAATTGAACTGGGGGGATCATTTACGGGTCTAAAGGATATCAGTGATTCTGTTGTACAAGCGTCTGCCGCCGCTTTAAATGCCTCACGAATTCTGCATGCCGCCGGCGGCAGTCTGGCCCTAAAGTCCTCGTCATTCATACCATCGACCGATGTGCTGCGAGAAGTCCCCCGGATCCTGGTGATCGTTTGTACCTGCGGTGTTCGGCTCCCGGCAGCCGTCGACACCCAAAAAGTCATCGAACAGCTCACGGCTGATCCGCTGGTTGATGGCGTCGATTTTGTCGAGCAAACCTGTACGGCCGCTGGATGGGAACATCTTGAAAAACGGGTCGCTGAAAGCAAACCAAATCGGATCCTGATCGGATCCTGCCTGCCATATGTCTATAAGCGCAAGATTAAAGATCTCGGCCAGCGAATCGGTCTGAATCCGAGCCTCATCGACGTGGTCGATCTTGCATCTGAGTACCAGAAACACGTTTTAGAAAAAGAGCCCAAGGAGTTTATTACCCAAAATGTAACTTCCAAACTGGAGATGGGCATCGCCAGGCTAAAATGGATTGAACCGTCAGCACCCCCGGACATTCCGGTCATCCAGCGGGCACTGGTGATCGGTGGCGGCGTTGCCGGTATGACGGCCGCTTTGGCAATCGCCGATCATGGTTTTCAGGTGGATCTGGTGGAACAAAATGATCGATTGGGTGGCAACCTCAACTGGTTGGAGCGAACGCTGGATGGGCACCAGCCCACAGAGTTGCTGCAACAAACGCGTACATCCGTAGAAAAACATCCTCAAATACAGGTGCATACCCAAACGCGTGTGGTGCGCTCAACAGGCGAAGTAGGCCACTTTCAGACCACCATAACCGATGCGCAAAACACTGAGCAAACCCTGGATCATGCGGTCACCATATTGGCGACCGGTGGCAGGGAGGCCGCGACCTCCGCTTATGGGTACGGGACAAGCCCGGTCATTGTCACACAGAAGGAACTGGAAGAAAAACTGTCAAACCAACCATTGGATGCCACCCAATTACATTCAATCGCCATGATCCAGTGTGTGGATTCGCGCGAGGAGCCCCGAAATTATTGCAGCCGCGTATGTTGCGCGAATGCTTTAAAGCACGCCCTGCACCTGAAAGAAATAAATCCTGACATTCAAATTTATATTCTCTATCGGGATATGATGACCTACGGCTTTGACGAATCCTATTATACCCGGGCCCGCAAGGCCAACGTGATCTTCATCCAATATCAATTCACTGAAAAACCGCAGGTCATGGCTAATCAAGAAAGTGTGCGCGTAACCGTCATTGATTCCATTATAAATAGGCCCATACAAATCGAGGCGGATCTTCTGGTGCTGGCCACCGGCATCATTCCCAATCTGCCGACCCAGCTGGCTGAAACCTTCGGCGCCTCTGTGGATGAGGACGGCTTTTTTCAGGAGGCCGACAGCAAGTGGCGGCCGGTGGATTCACTCAAAGAAGGCGTTTTTGCCTGTGGCTTGGCCCACTCGCCGCGCAACATTGCCGAATCGATTACGACTGCCGAGGCAGCCGCCCAGCGTACGCTTAGAATATTAGGGCATGAGCGTCTGTCGGCGGGAAAGGTGGTCGCCAATGTTCATCATAGCCTTTGCAGTTTATGTGAACGCTGTATTGATGCCTGTCCTTATCGGGCCCGCAGCATTGATATGGATCAAGACAGAGTGCTGGTGAATCCGGCCATGTGCCAGGGATGCGGCTCCTGTGCCGCCATTTGCCCCAATGGGGCTTCGGTCCTGGAAGGATTTTTGGAACAACAAATGCTGGAAATGATCGACGCGGCCATCGGTTAGCTAATTCGTTATTGGTTATTTGTTATTCGTCGCAACGGCATCCCGCTGCAAAAAGGATGTTTTCATGAAAACAGCAACAAATTTAGATGTATATTACGAAGCCGTTTCAGCTTCTGATAAGCTGGCACCCATTCAGGAAATGATACGCGCCTGCATGCAATGCGGCACGTGCACCGGCAGCTGCCCCAATGCGTTTGCCATGGATTACACGCCCCGTCAACTCTGGCGTCTGGTATTGCTCGGACAAAAGGACGAAATTTTCCGGAGCAAAACATTTTCCTTATGCTCAGACTGTTACCTCTGCACGCTTCGCTGCCCGCGCGGTCTTCATCTGACGGAAGCCATGGATGCACTGAAACAGATAGCCGCCGGCGAAAATAGGGCTGAGTACAAATACAGTATCTTATTTAACAAAAATTTCATGCAAAGTGTTCGGCGGCACGGCCGCGTCAAGGAAATGGAATTTATGACGAATTATTTTACAGCCGTGAAAAATCCTCTGGTACCCTTCCGATTTGCTTCCTTGGGGATCAAGCTGATTGCGAAAGGAAAAGTTTCTGTCAGCTGGCTTCCCAAAGCACGGTTTCCTTTAGAGAAGATTTTTCAAAAAGTAAACGAGTTGGAGACACCCCCATGAGATATCTATATTATCCCGGATGTTCCCTTGAGGGCACCGCTATTGAATACAACCTTTCCACCCGCTGCATCATGCACATGGCGGGGGTCGAACTGGTTGAAATAGATGACTGGACCTGCTGCGGTGCCAGCGCTGCTGAGGCCACAAGCGATTTGCTTTCGCTGGCCCTGCCGGCGAGAAATCTCGCCATTGCCGAAAAAATGGAAGATGTCGACGAAATTCTGGTCCCCTGCAGCGCCTGTTATCTGAATCTAAAAAAAGTAGAAGAAAAGACCCGTGGAGACCAGCGGATGATGAATACCTTAAACACAATTTTAGCCGAAGAAAATCTTCGCCTACAGGGTCGGGCTGTTGTCCGGCATCTGCTGGATGTCATCGCCAATGATTTAGGTGCGCAAAAGATTCTGTCATTGGTGAAGCATTCCCTCAGAGGCCTCATCATTGCCCCTTATTATGGCTGTCAATGTTTGCGGCCTTATACCGTATTTGATGACCCGGAGGTGCCGCAATCCATGGAGCCGATTATTGAGGCCACCGGCGCAAAGGCCCACCATTGGGACATGGGGGCAACCTGCTGCGGCGCTTCTCATATGAATACCCGCATGGATGTGGGCATCGAGCTCGTCGCCCATATTTTGGAGGGGGCCAAAGGAGCCGATGCCATTGTTACCGTATGCCCGATGTGTCAGATGAATCTTGAGGCCCATCAGCGCAAAATTTCCCATTGGCGCCATGCAGAATTGGACATAACCATACTTTATCTGCCGCAGCTATTGGGACTGGCATTCGGTATTTCTGAAGAAGAGCTGGGGCTAAATTTGAATCTGTCCGCCAGTGACGCTTTTTTGGAGAAAATACAAAAGGCAGCCTAGCAAACAATTTTTGAGTATGTTGACAAAAAAAGTAAAGAACAATTCAGATGATTTAAAGCTTAATCACAATTAGCAGTAACTTCGAAATGCTCAACTATATATCCAAAATACGACACAGTTTAATTTCGAAACTAATTGTTTCCGTAGGCCTGGTGCTGTTGCTGTCTTTGGCAGTCTGGGCTTACTTCAACACCAATTATCAGAAAAACAAGTTTATGGCAGACATTATCTGCAGTACGGACAGATTGACGAATACCATCCGGTTGGGTGCGCACTATGCCATGATGCTGAATTCACGCGATGACATCAATCAAATTATTCAAAATATCAGCAAGCAAAGGGAAATCGAAAATATTCGGATTTATAACAAGGAAGGAAAGATAAAATTTTCAAATGAATTAGCGGAAGTCGACAATACCACCAATATCGAAGCCGAAGCCTGTTATATCTGTCACCGTTCAGAACCACCTCTGTCAGAAGTGAGTCTGAATCAACGGACACGGATATTTAATTCTCCGAAGGGGTATCGGCTGCTGGGCATCATCAGCCCGATCCGCAACGAGCCAGGGTGTTCCACCGATGCCTGTCACGTGCACCCCAGGGGCAAACAAATTTTGGGTGCGCTGGATCTGGTGGTTTCGCTGAAGGATACCGATAAGGAAATCTTAAAAGCACAAAAAGGCATGATGGGACTGAGCGCATTTTTGTTTTTGCTGACTTCTGCCATCATCTTCATATGTGTTTTGCGATTCGTCAACCGGCCAATCAAGAAATTAATCAATGGCACCCAAGAAATCGCAATCGGTAACTATCTGGACAAGGTGGCTGTCGATCAGGATGATGAAATGAGTCAGCTGGCTGGGGCCATCAATCAAATGAGTGATGAAATTGCTAAAAAGCAGCTGGAACTGAACAAACAAAGAGACGAATATCAAACATTGTTTGAACGCGTGCCGTGCTTGATTACGGTTCAAGATAAAAATTTCAAGTTGTTAAGATATAATCGCGAATTTTTTGAACGCTTTGCCCCGCAGTCTGAGGATTTCTGCTTTCATGCTTACAAAGGCCGAGACGAAAAATGTGTCAATTGCCCGGTTGAAAAAACCTTTGAAGATGGTTTGCCCCACTATGGCGAAGAGACAGGGGTGTGCAAGGATGGCAGTATGACCTACTGGATCGTCAGAACGTCTCCGATTCTAAATGCCAGCGGTGAAATTGTGGCGGCAATGGAGATGAGCCTGGACATTACCGAAAGAAAACAACTTGAAGAAAAATTAAAGGCATCTGAGAAAAAATATCATGACATTTTCAACAATATGCCAAACCCGGTTTTCGTTTTGGATATGGATTCACTTGTAATTCTTGATTGCAATGCGAGTGTTAAGACCGTCTATGGTCATGACAAAGCGGAAACGCTTAATCGCTCCTTTTTAGAACTATTTTATGAAGCTGATCGAAACAAATATGCATCTGAAATAAAGCAATCTGAAGTGATCAACCAAGTCAAACAGCGAACTCGGACAGGCAAAACAGTTTTTGTCAACATTCGGGTGTCACCGTGGAGCTATCAGGGCAAAGACGTATTGCTGGTCACTACCAGCGACATCACCAAGCGGCTTGAAACCGAGCAACAGCTCATTCAGGCCAGCAAAATGGCAACTTTGGGAGAAATGGCAACCGGCGTTGCCCACGAACTCAACCAGCCGCTTTCGGTGATCAAAACCGCCAGCAGTTTTTCCATTAAGAAACTTGAGAAAAATGAGCCGATCGAATTCGAAATTCTGTCTAAGATCTTATTAAAAATAGATAGCAATGTTGATCGTGCTACACGTATCATTAACCATATGCGACAGTTCGCCCGTAAATCAGATATGGACCTGGAAAGGGTATACGTCAACGATGTATTGAAAAATGCCTTTGAAATTTTCAGCCAGCAGTTGAAGTTACGCGGAATTGAAGTGCAGTGGCAGCTTGAGACAAACCTCCCACAAATTTATGCCGACCCCGGCCGTTTGGAACAGGTATTCATAAATCTTTTGCTAAATGCCAGAGACGCCATTGAAGCAAAATGGAATTACGCGGATGCCAAGCAGGAAAACAAAAAGATTACGCTGAAAACGATGCGTAACAGCCAAACCGTTATCTGCGAGGTTTGTGACACGGGAATAGGCGTTCCGGAAGCCATCACCGATAAAATTTTTGAACCCTTTTTTACCACCAAGGAGGTCGGTAACGGCACCGGGTTGGGATTAGCCATCAGTTACGGGATCATCAAAGACTGCGGCGGCAGTATACAGGTTGGGTCAAACAAACCAAACGGGGCGTGCTTTATCCTAAAATTTCCGATTCCGGAAACAACAGATGAAAATGAAAAAGAAAATATTACTCGTTGATGACGAGAAAGATATCCGCGACGTTCTGTATTTACCCCTGACGGATATGGGATATGAGGTCTTTATGGCCGAAGATGGCAACGAGGCACTACGCGTATTTGAAGAAGCGCAACCGTCGATTGTACTGACCGATATAAAAATGCCCGGAATGGATGGCATTGAATTGTTACAGCAAATCAAACGTGAAAACCCTGAGACCGAAGTGGTTATGATAACCGGCCATGGCGATATGGATCTGGCCATCAAAAGTTTGAAATATGAAGCCACCGATTTTATCACCAAGCCGATTAATGTGAATGCCCTGGAAATAGCGCTACAGCGAGTTCGCGAACGCATCCTGACCCGACAACAATTAAGAGAATATACCGAAAACCTGGAAAGACTGATTCGCAAAAAAACAGAATTGCAAGATCATCTCTCATCATTGGGGCTGATGATCAGTTCAATATCTCACGGAATAAAAGGGTTACTAACCGGCTTGGACGGCGGAATGTATATCCTTGAGAGGGGATTTACACAAAAAAACCAAGATCAGATCACAGAGGGATGGGAGGTTGTCAAACAAATGGTTGAACGCGTCCGTAAGATGGTTCTGGATATTCTTTATTACGCTAAAGAACGGGATCTGAAATGGGAGCGAATCGATGCTTTGAGCTTTGCAGAAGAAGTCGCCAGGGTCGTTGAACCGAAAATACAGTCTCAATCGATCGCGTTTGAAACTAGTTTTGATTCAGCAACCGGAGAATTTGAAATTAATGCAGGTTATGTTCATTCAGCAATCCTGAATATTCTGGAAAATGCAGTGGATGCGTGCTGTAGAGACAAGTCAAAACAGAAGCATAAAATTACCTTAAAGGTAAGCCAGGATAAAGGTCACATCATATTTGATATTGCTGACAATGGAATTGGAATGGATAGTGAAACCAGCGAAAAAATATTTACGCCTTTTTTCTCTTTAAAAGGAGAGGAGGGAACCGGTTTAGGCCTTTTTATTTCAAACAAAATCGTCGAGCAACACGGCGGTGAAATAATTGTAAAATCAAAATTACGGCAAGGGACCGCGTTTAGAATTAAATTACCCAAAATGCAGTCCCAATCCGCCCCGGCGCCCGAAGCTTCCGCCCTGGCTGGATAAACATCACCCTGGTTCTATATGGATCAGCCGTAAAATAATATCATGAACAGGCCACTCAAATTATGCACATTTTGCTCCCATCATGCCTAAACGGCTGTCTTGGGAGCACCCAGTCGCCTTTTGAACCTAAAAAGGCGTATACGATATCGTGAATTTTTTCTTTGAGAAAAATTGACTAAATGACCGGCGAAGGAGGAATAAAAATGAATAAGCCGCTTAAATATATGGTGGTCCATGATGACCCGCACATTCCATGGGAGAAGGTTGAAGAGAACTGGGCCAAACTGGCCAATGTCGAACACGCCACCTGGGTCCGAACCTGTTACAACAAGGAAAAAGGTGTTCGCTATTGTGTTTGGTTGGCACCGAATGAAAAGGTGTTGGCTACGATATTTGATGAGCTTCATATCTCATACGAGTCTATCATTGAAGTCGAAGAAACTGTTCCCGATCTGTGGGGTAAGAAATGGCAGGAACATCTGAAGGCTGAAGCAACAGCGGACACACTTGGTTTCTAATGGCACTACCCAGTAACTTGCTCAACACTAAACCCATGGGTGTTGTCAAATGGTGATTCTGCCCGGCATGAATTGCCGGGCGGGTCACGACTTTAAAAAAATATGAAGCGCCTGAGATGTATTGATCGAAGGCATTAGTCTTTCTACAGCATTTTATCAATCGAATTCGAACCCTTAACAAACGATGGTCTCATAACAATCCTCAACGCTTCATCGCAAAACATGTCAGAGGAGGAATGATGAACATCGATCATTTGATATCAAGTTTCGAGTTTGACAAATCCAGAAGCGATTGTCTGATACATGATTTTTTGAAGACATATATTAAAATGAAATCGCATCTATCCATTTGTGAAAATAATGAAGCTGACAGGTTTAAAAAGCAATTAAATAATTATTCAGATAATCTAGAGCAATTACTAGAATGCGCTATGTGTTTTCCTTCAGGCTGTAAAAACTGTGTTGGTATGCAAAAATGCATCGATTGTATCAATCAGGATAATTTGGCATCCTCATTTGTTAAACTAAAGCGCTATATGGAAAACCAAACGTGAGGCTGCCTTTGACTTTTGAGAAAATTGGCAAACGATAGTCAATAATTGATGTCATGTCTAACAACAAACAATTGTCGTATGGTACGTTGGCGACGACTCGCAAAATTTGGGGGCGAGATTCAAATCAGATCCTCGACCTTCTACCCAGTTCCTTATCCATTCAGGATTCCGAATTTCGTATCGTATTTTATAACCAAAATTTTAAAAAAAACTTTGGTGATGCGCTCGGCCGGCGATGCTACTCGGTTTATAAGGGCTCAGATAATATCTGTCCCTTCTGTCCTGTCAAAGAAAGCTTTGGCGATAAACGCATTCACATTCGAGAAGAAACCGTTAAACTCCTCAATGGAAAGTGTTGCCAGATGCTCATACAAACGTCCCCCATTGTGAATGCGTATGGTGAGGTAACGGCCGTCATCGACATGGCCACCAACATCACGCAGGTCAAAACAGATCGCAAAGAACTGGCCACCCTGGGTCAATCGATTGCGCAGTTATCTCACGGTATTAAAAACATACTGGAAGGATTGCAAGGCGGCGCCTATGTTGTTGATGAAGGCTTAAAGGATGCGGATTTGAATCTCATCGAGAAAGGGTGGAATATTGTCAACAAAAATATTTTTGAGGTAACCGATTTTGTAAAAAATATACTGCATTCATCCAAAAGACCCCGCCTTAGATTTGAAATGGCATCACCCGGCCAACTGGTGAAAGACTCAGTCGCATTATTTAAAGAAAAAGGCAGCGGCTTGCAAATTCGCCTCAGAGAACAGGTCAATCCATATCTGCCCGAAGTTTCGGTTGATACTGCCGGGCTTCGCAGAGTGTTAAACAATCTGATCTGGAATGCTATGGAAGCCTGCATGAACGATAAACTTAAAAAGAACCATTTTGTCAGTGTAAAAACAGATTTCTATGATGATGATCATTTTATGTTCGAAATAACGGATAACGGCATCGGAATGGATCAAGCCACCCAGCAAAAAATTTTTGATGATTTTTTTTCAACCAAAGGAAGCAGCGGTACCGGGCTCGGTCTGGCGGTGGTGGATAAGATCATCAACATGCACGGCGGTAAAATTGAAGTGACTTCAAAGCAGGGAAAGGGCACTAAATTCACAGTTATCCTGAAAATATAGTAACCGCATCCGAATGAGATGAGTCCAGTTCTGAAATGACCAAAAAGGAGATAAACATGGCAAAAAGTCATAAAATCGTCATTGTCGATGATAATACCGACTTCCTTTTTACCATGCATACCTTTCTAAGAAGAAATGGCTTCGTAGTATTCACTGCCGATGATGGTCAAAAAGGAATAAAATTAATCCGTAAAGAACGGCCCGACGTGATCCTGTTGGATATCATGATGGAAACCTTGTTTTCTGGATTTGAGGTTTTTATGCAGATACGGTCCGATAATGCGCTGAAGAATATTCCGATTATTGGTATTTCCGCCATGAGAGATGCATTGGACATCGACTACAGCCAATGGCCGGATTATGAGTATTTCAGTCCGGACACATTTTTAGATAAACCCGTTGACAGACAACGATTGCTGCGGATGATTCCGGAAGTGATCCGAAAAGCCAAAAAGCGTAAACGCCGGCCAAAATGGCAAAAGAAAATGGAACAGGATTGGGCGAACAAGGCTTCCCAATCGCAGTGATGCGCATCGCATGCCCCGCCAGCATTCCTATCGCTATGCCCTCCTGAAATAAGCAGAATTCCCTTTTCCTTCTTTATTCATTCCGTCGTAAAACAATCTAAGCTGAAGCCATAAGAGGATTTTGAGATGCATCCAATTTATCTGTTGGCTGCTGGTTTTCGAAAATCTTCAAAAAATGTTTCGCAATTTTTCTAAATTTAACACTTCCTTTGAATAAATTTTATTCTTCAATACAACTAAGTACATGAATTTAAGTTACTTATTTCATATAAATGTGATGGCATATTTCATGCAGAATCACTTTTAGAAAAAAATGAGCGTACAAAAATACAGCCTTTATAGATCTTTCTTAGAAAGAAACAGGGAATAATTGTGGTGAAAAAATCTAAAAAGGGGCCGAGAGGGTCTTCGAAAGTAACCGCACCTGCAAATTCATCCGGTTTGGACAGGAGCGATAAACATGGATACGGTTGCAGACGGCGCCAGAGTCGCAGCGGCAGCAAGGGGTTGGGTTCGAAAACCGGGCGAAGTTTGGAACAGGCCAAGGCGCAAGTTTCAGAAAATAATGGATGGATCAATAGCGGCGGTCTGCAGGAATTGATCGGCCTCGTTAAACAAGCTGAAGTGCTTAAAAATAAAATGCGGGATCTATTTATACGCGCACAAGAGAGGAAATCGCGTGACTGAACCGCATGGATGCAAACAGCAATTTTTCAGCGTGGAACCAATATTGATTTCTTTTCGGCTGCTCTCAAAAAAAATTTCTTGACATGCAGGCGGGCGTACATTATTTTTATACTGAGCATATGCTCATAATTAGTTGCCTGCTTAGCGTCGATGAAATCATCATATTCATAAACTGAGCAGTAATTCGACCGTAACGATTATTTAATTTTAACATTCAATACCAGGAGGTAAAACGATGAAAATCGGCATCAGTTCGTCAGGGAACACTTTGGATTCTCCGCTCGACCCGCGATTTGGCCGCTGCGCCTGTTTTCTGATCGTCGATCCGGCGGATATGCGTTATGAGGCTTTTGACAACCAAAGCGCCGCACAAAGTGGTGGGGCCGGCATCCAGGCCGCTCAATTTCTAGCGGATAAAAACGTCAGCGTTGTGATCACCGGTCATGTCGGTCCAAATGCCGTGCAAACACTGACGGCCGCAGGCATCGAAATATTTGCGGAACAGCAGGGCACCGTCAAAGAAGTCGTGGAAAGGTATAAGAGCGGTGGCCTCAAACCCACAACCCGATCCACCGTAAGCAGTCACTTCGGCACCGGCGCCGGACCCGGAGGCCGTATCGGCCAGGGACAGACAACGACTGTCAGCCGCGGCATGGGTCAGGGTGGCGGCCGTGGCACGGGTCAGGGTGGCGGCCGTGGCATGGGTCAGGGTGGCGGCCGCGGCATGGGGCGCGGCGGCGGCATACGGCGCAGTTAGCAAAAATGATCTGATTGAAAGACGATTCGGTATGATTATCAGCATTGCAAGTGGCAAAGGCGGGACCGGTAAAACAACAGTGGCGACAAATTTGGCCCGTTCGATGGGTTCCAATGTTCAGTTGCTCGACTGCGATGTGGAAGAGCCCAACGCGCACCTATTTATCAATCCTTCATTCGAGGAAACGGAAACGGTTTTTGCGCCGGTGCCGGAAGTCAATGAAGACAAATGCACCTATTGCGGACGCTGTGCAGAAATCTGCCAGTTTAAAGCCATTGCAGTAGTGAACGAAAATGTACTGGTTTTTGAAGCGCTCTGCCACAGCTGCGGCGGGTGCTGGGAAGTCTGTCCGGAAGGCGCCATTCAGGAAGGCGGCCGTAAACTCGGCGTCATTCAAAAAGGCCATAGCAACGGCATCGAGTTCATTCACGGCAAGTTGCGGGTCGGTGAAGCCATGTCGCCGCCGTTGATCAAAAAGGTGCGCGCTTATCAAAATCCTGAAAAACTCACCATCATCGATGCCCCGCCCGGAACCTCATGCCCGGTGATTGCGTCCGTGAAAGATGCCGACTTTGTGCTTCTGGTCACCGAACCCACGCCTTTTGGTCTATATGACCTAAAACTGGCGGTTGGCGCAGCTCAAATGCTGAATATTCCGCTTGGATTGGTCATCAATCGATCTGATCTGGGAGATGACAAGGTCAGAGAATACGCCCAACAAGAAGACCTACCAATTCTTATGGAAATTCCGTTTGAGCGACAGATTGCAGAGGCATATTCCAGGGGTGAGATGCTCGTTGACGTCCTGCCGCAATGGAAGGACCGGTTTTTAGGGCTTCATTATAAAATTGAAAAATTAATCGAATAATTAGGCAAAATATTAGATGAAAGAATTAATCGTCATAAGCGGCAAAGGCGGCACCGGAAAAACCAGTTTAATCGCTGCGTTCGCAACATTGGCAGAAAACAAAGTGCTTTGCGATGCAGATGTAGATGCTGCCGATCTTCATTTGATTATGGGCCCACATATATCGATGCGTGTTGATTTTAAATCAGGTCACACTGCCGATATTGATCGTAACAAATGTACCGAATGCGGGCTGTGTTTGGACCTTTGCAAATTTAGCGCAATCAGTGATGATTATAAAGTCAATCATATCGACTGCGAGGGGTGCGGTGTGTGCGTTTATTTTTGTCCAGAAAAAGCGATCAATTTTCCGGAAAATACATGCGGCCAGTGGTTTTATGCAGAAACCCGCTTCGGTCCCATGGTTCATGCCCGACTCGGAATCGCTGAGGAAAATTCCGGTAAACTGGTAACCCTCGTGCGACAAGAATCTAAAAGATTGGCAGATGAAAAAAATCTTGATCTCATTCTAACAGACGGTCCTCCTGGCGTCGGGTGCCCGGTAATTGCTTCCATTGGTGGTGCCAGTGCTGTACTTATTGTGGCCGAACCCACACTGTCGGGCATTCACGATATGGAGCGAGTCGTGCAATTGGCAAATCATTTTAAGGTGCCGGCCATGGTTTGCGTCAACAAATTTGACCTCAATCTGGAGCTGACCCGGGATATAGAAAATTTTGCCAAAGATGAAGGTATGCTCTACTTGGGAAGAATCCCCTTCGATTCGGTCTTCACAAAGGCCATGGTACAGGGCCAAACGATTATTGAATATAACAGTGAATCTAAAGCTGGACATGCAGTAAAAGAAATTTGGAATGCTTTGTCAAGTAAACTGAATTTATAAATGAGCGAACAAAAAATAATTAGAATTTTACTGGTAAGCCAGGATTTGGCCTCTATGTCCGCCTTTAAAACAGGCCTGGAAGAAAATCAGGTTCGGACGGCATGGGCGGATTCCGGCCGCAATGCAATCGTCAAGATCGCAGAAGGACGCTTTGATCTTGTCGTCACGGATGAAAATCTCAGAGATATGACCGGCCTCGAATTCATTGAAAATGTTATCTCAATTAAGCCCATGGTCAACTGTGCTGCAGTCACCTCGCTTTTGCCTGCCGATTTTCATGAGGCGAGCGAAGGATTGGGTATCCTGATGCAATTACCGGTCAGACCGGGGCAGGAACAGGTTGAAAAATTGCTCAGCCAACTAAAAAATGTCCTAAACCTGGCAGAACAGGTTACGTCAGACTGAATTCAAAATAAATTAATAACAACTAACAAGGAGAGCTTTTCATCATGAGAAACGGAAGAATAGCAGTTCCGTCAAATGGGAGCGGTGGTTTGGAAGCAACCAGGTCCGGACATTTTGGTCACTGTGATGTGTTTACCTTTGTCGATGTCGAAAATGGTCAGATAAAAAAAGTTTCGACCGTTCAAAATCAGGAGCATGTTCAGGGCGGCTGCATGGTACCGGTCAATATGCTTGCGAGCCACAATGTAAATGCCCTTGTGGTCGGAGGAATCGGCATGCGGCCACTCATGGGATTCAAACAGGCTGGAATTGATGTGTATCATGATTCAAACCGACCTGAGATCAAGCCGGTAGTGGAGGACTTAATCGCAGGAAGGCTACCGAAAATCACCGATGATCAAGTGTGTGGCGGCGGGGGTGGCTGAGTGCATCCCGAATTGAGGAGGAACGGCAATTGAAAATAGCAATAACATCCAAGGGCAAAGATTTAGATTCACCAATGGATCCCAGATTTGGTCGGGCGGCTTATATTCTTATAGTTGATACGCTCAATCATGGGGTTGAGGTGCTGGATAATTCAGAGAATGTAAATGCGTTTAAGGGTGCCGGTATTCAGGCCGCCGTTACGGTAAGTGACCGGGGTGCGAAAGTTTTGCTAACAGGTTATTGTGGGCCAAATGCGTTTAAAACGCTCAATGCAGCAGGCATAAAGGTGGCCAATGATGTGACCGGAACGGTCAGAGATGCGGTAATTGCTTATCGTGAAGGAAAAGTATCATTTGCTGAAAGCGCTAATGTTGAAGCATCTTGGTAAGGAAAAAGAAACGCTCGTCCCCCCGCTCCACGAACCCGGTGTACTTCCAAGCTGGCTTCACCATTTTGGAGCCGACGCTATTATAGCCTGTGGCATGGGACAACGCGCCCTTAGTCTGTTTGGTGAGAAAAGCATCAAAGTGATAACCGGAGCACCAGAATTAGAAGCAGAAGCACCCGTCGAGAGTTACCTGAGCAACACGCTTATACCAGGCGCAAATGTGTGTGATCAATAGTTTAGATACTTTGCTATTTAGATATTAGATTTGATGACATTGCCCTCGAGTCTCCTGAAAATAAAAATGTTTTTAGGAAAGTCTAACGAAAATTTATTTAATTCAACTTTTAGCATCTAAACGCATAATTGGTCAGTCCTTAATGATTATCTTTCGATGCTTTATAGTGAAATAATAGGAGTGGCCCTTTATAATTGAAGCAAATTTTTTAAAGCGTTTCATCGAGGGCTTTATCGCATGCAACGTAAAGGTTTGATTCTTGTTTACTGTGGCAAAGGAAAGGGAAAAACTACTGCAGCACTTGGAACCGCTCTAAGAGCGGCAGGACAAGGTTTTAAGGTGCTGATCCTGCAGTTTATGAAAAAGAAAAAAAATATCGGGGAGATCAATGCCCTGGCATCTGCTGGCCTACCGATTGAGTTGAAACAGTACGGAACGCGTCTATTTTTTAAAAGTAGAGCTTGCGAATGGATTGACATATTAAAGGCTAAAGAAGGCCTGGAAGCCTTTAAAGATGCCTTAGAAAGCCGTACCTACGAAATGATAATCCTTGATGAAATTAATATAGCCATTGATTTCGGTCTTCTTGATTGTGAAGAAGTTTGCAGACTCATCGCATCCAAACCCCCTGAACTTCATTTAATTCTCACTGGGCGCAATGCTCCTATTGAGATAATCAAATTGGCAGATCTGGTTACTGAAATGAGAGAAGTCAAGCATCCCTACGATCACGGTATCCCAGCACAAAAAGGGATTGAGTATTAAGACCGGACTTTCAGGGGATCCAACTTACCATATAGTTACGAGGTTCAATGGAAGAAGCAAATTTAATAAAACGAAGATGGATCACAAGATTATTAAATTGGATAACAAAAGGCGTCACAAAATCAATCAATTCACCTGAAACTTGTTCGACCTGACAGGTTAAGCCTAAGATAAAACACCAGGTGGTGGGAAAAAACAATGGCTATAAAAAAGCAACGTAGAAAATATAAATATAAATGTGCATTCACAATGCTCAATATATTTTAAAATCATTTAGACATTAAGAGTTTATTTTTATCCTGTATTTTGATTAATCCATTTGGTGGTCAGATTATCTCATTAGTGCTCCAATAGCCAATTAACAACTTTTATAAATAACATTTACAAATCCTCACTAATTAGCAATGATTCAAATTATAGGTTCCGTGCCTGAGGTTGAAATTTGATAAGACCTAAAATTTGTTGGATGTGCTGACGCAATATGAAATCTGGGGACGTTGTAGATTGGATAAAATAGGCTAAAATTGAATTATTTCTCTTGGGATATCATTTCAGAAAACCAAATATCAGCCGATTCCATGTATATTGAGATTATTTCAGCGTTGCCAATTTTACATATATCGTAATCTGATTTCACAGATTTTTAGGGTCGGTCAAATATACATAGATTGGAGATATTTGCACAACTGGTGTAGCAAATAATATGATAATAACAAAGTCAACATAGGCCACCTTAAAATCTATTAATCTGGTATTTCCGAGCAAGGTGGGAGCTTTGAACAAGAATCACGCATCGTCGAAATTAATTGCCATTTGTCGGCTTCTTTCATCCATACGTCAGTGCACCTGAGCATAAGAGTTTTGCCTTCAGAGACAACTTTACTGTGGTACATTATTATTGAAAAGTTTTCCCAAACTTTAATTTTATGTCGTACCAATTTATAGGAATCAATCGCGTCTTTCAAAGCATCAGCTTCCCCGGAAGGCGGAGAAGTTGACATGTAAGGGATTGGCCTATTTGCTACTGCTCCCCAAAAGAAATAATGATTGTGATAGAAAGATTTGAGATTTTCTGAATTTTTCTCTTTCCACGTATTTCAGTATGCTTCCACCATTGCCCAGACTTCCTGTTGTTCTTTAGTGAATTGTCCCCCGTATCCGGAGGCCTTGGACTGAAAAGCAAGACCAATAATGATAATAAGAAAAATGTACGACACAGTTTTTCCGTATTGGATAGTTTTGCCCTTCATTGCGACCCTCCTTTCATTAAAATGAGTGTTAACAATGCCCCCTTTTAAAGATTTGAAACAAAGAAACTCCGCATTTGGATTATTTGATTGAATGGAAAAATCAGATGAGGAACCGGATTCGATTCTGGCAATGAAGAACCGCTTCGGGTTAGGTGGAATAGGAAAATCAAGAATATTTTAAATGTGTTTATACCCAAAAAAATGGGATTTAGTCAAGTATTGGCGAAAATTCCAGAATACCGATACATTGAGAGACCTCCAAGTTCGGCTGAACTTGAAGAATGCTGACAAAATCACAAAAAATTATACAAAGCCCAGGGCATTGTTGTTGCCAGGGCCTGGGTGTCAGTTTCCTGGCTTTGCGCAATATTCAGAGGTGAGATTCCGCTTTTCAAACGTAGGTTCTACTAATTCGATTTATTGAAGCATCCGTTACGATCGGTTTTGCAGGACATCAATCATGCTGTAGACATTGCCGGCGGTACCATCATTGACCCGGGCTTGCAGGTACCGCACAGCGTCCAGGGTGCCCCTGGCATAAACGTCTCGGCCGTTGACATTGTGGCTAAATTCAAAGCGAACGGTTTGATCGGCAGAAGTCAAAGCGTAGGTGTGCCAGCCGTGGCCGGTCAGATAATTTTGTGGAATTCCCCACTGGGATGCTTGAATTTCCGGATCCCGCTCTTTGACAATCTGGTCCTCTGCAAAGTCCAACCCCATTTGATTGAAGTATCGAACCATGGCCTTGGCCGTGCCGCTGGTGTCCGCCTTTCCTTTCTGGTGGCTTTCTTTTATTTCCAGAGTGTGGCCTTCGAACAGGCCTGGAAAATTTCCGGCGGCATATTCCATCATGGCCTGAAACCCGACAATCTGTTTGGCCATGTTCGGCGCAATCACCGCCGCGATCGCCGAAGACTGCACGGTTTTTTGCAGTTGCTCGCGATCGCCACCGGTGGTGCCCATGACAAACGGCAGCCGGTGCTGGCAATAAAATTCGGCATTGGCGTTGACCGCTGACGGATGGGTATAGTCAACACTGATGAAGGCGCCTTTGGTTTTAACAATTTCTTCAATTTCACCATCTCGAATTTCCGGTTGCAACAGCCGAATGGAAATTGATTCGAGATTGTATTCGGTTCCCTGAATTTCAGGACCCGTCAGGGAACAGGGCACCAGCGTAAAGCGATCATCTGCCAATATATGTTTGGCCACATTTACCGCCATGTTACCGGGGATTCCATTAACCATTACGTTAATGCGACTCATTTTACCTCCTTTTGCTCTGCTTATCTCATCAATCTTTGTTTTTTTCAATACTTGCTAGTGCGCCATTGATTGAATCCATAAGATGGCCCAGCCCGGGCAGGGTTTTGTGGTGGTTTTGTTTGAGGTTGTCTGTGAGCGTTTGAACTGCGGGTGGGATGTATTTTTCAAAGTGTGGCTTTTGCTTGACGCGGGTCAGAAACCCAAAAGCCCCCAGCATCTGCAGGTTGCGTGTCAGGCAGCAATATCGATAGCAACGGCGAAATTCAGCCGCTGTAACGGTCATTTGACCTGCGAGCTGTTCCAGACAGTAAGCGAGCAGCCGGGATTGGATATCCGGCGCTAAATCGACGTAAGGATCAATCAACAGTGATGCCAGATCATATTGCAGCGGCCCCATGCGGGCGCCCTGAAAATCGATAGCATACAGGTTTGAATTTTTAATCATAATGTTGTGTGATTGAAAATCCCGATGCATCAAGCCCTGCACGGCGTGCAGCAGCGCATTTTCCGCCAGAAGTTCAAACTCTTTTTTAAATTCGTCATAGGCTATGTTTAATCCGAGGTAGCCGTTTAAAAAAGCGTCCACAAAGTAGCGGCATTCGTTGTCCAGAATCATCGATTTTTCATAGCGGGCCGTCTGGTAGCACCAGGCTGGATCGAATTGCGCGGCACCGCGCCGGGAAAATTTGATCAACATGTCGATGGCGGATCGATAAAGATGGATAATTTTATCTGCATTTTTGGCCCCCTGGACAGCTGTATGTAAATCGCGATTTCCAAGATCTTCGATAAACACATAGCCGCTAAGGCTGTCGCCGTCATAAATCCGGGGCACCGGCAGGCCCTGGTTGAACAGGTGCCGGCCGATGTCGCAAAGGGCATCGATTGCATCGTATTGATTTTTTGCCTTCATGCCGTGGTCGGCTAAAATCAACGAATTCTGATTGACGGTCAGCCGGTACCACTGCCGATCAGACCCATCGCCTTTAAGGCGCTTTTGCCGGGGCGTTTTAAGGCCTGCTTCAGGAAAAAAGCGTTGATAAACGCCGGATACCATGCTGTCAAATACGGCTGTGCGGTAACGTTCAGGAGTACCGATATCTTTCCAATACGCATCTTTGGCAATATAGGCCCTGATGTTTTTGCCTTCTGCAATCATACGGTGGTAAGCATCTATACTGCTCGCAGGTGTGGCTTCCGATATAAAGTCAAGCACGGACGGGTCTAAAACCTGAATGCCGGTAAAGGTCAGGCCTTGCGTCGGGTGTTTGGCCTGCGATTGGCTGTGAGCAAACCCCGTGATAAAACCGTCGCCGTCACATGTGACGGTGTTAAACTCGGCATCGTCTGCGAGCACGAGGGTTGCCGGATACGAATGCTGACCATGGAAATCATAGACCGATTTGAAGTCAATAGTTGATACAATATCGGCATTAACCACCATAAAGGGTTGATCGCTCCAGAAATCGCTTACGTTTATTATGGCACCGCCTGTGCCCAAAATGCGCGGTTCATGGCGTGTTTGAACCGGAATCGCATACGTTTGCCGTGCGACAAATTTTTCGATTTGCTCGTGCAGATGATGGGTATTGATGATGACCGCCGAGCAACCGGCATCAATGAGTTTGGTGATAGCGATATCCAGAAGTGTTTTGCCCGAAACGGTAAAAAGCGGTTTGGGTGTATGGTCGGTATAAGGGCGCAGTCGCGTTCCCAGGCCTGCTGCCAGGATCAGTGCTTTCATAGTGCTAGTTTTGAAGTGTCTTTAAAGACTTTTGGATGACTTCAGTGTAGTATTCAATCTTTTCTGAATCGTCGGACCCTTTTAGGCCTTTGCTGGAAAAAAAATCGATGCCATTTTGAAAACTGACTTTGGAGAGTGCTTCCGGCAGTGCAATCTCATGCCGTTTATACATGCGGTTTCCGGTTGATAAGATTTTTTTAAGACGATCCTTGCTTTTAATCGATTTCTTGGAGTTGTTCTGCAAAAAGCTTAAAACAATCCAGTAGGATTCAAAGTATGTTCTCAAAAAAATGGAAAAAAGCCTTAGTTTTCGAAAGCCCGAGGAGGTTACATTATAGGTGTCTGGTATAGTTTGATGGGGCATTAATACGGCATCGTCAATAAAGGCTTTAAGGCTCTTGCGCACCTTGAATTCCGCTGACTTGTCCAGATCGTAAGCAAATTCAAATTTAAAGAAACTTTGCAGAAAGCGGTAATCAGCGTGCAGATCGGCGGCCGAGAATTGAAAAGCGTCTTTGGACAGTATCGCGTGGGCGGTAAAGGCTGCCGGAATAAAAAAAGTAATACAACTGTTTTTGTAATATTCCAGAGAGGGCCGTCTGGCGGCGTTGACCAGATAATGCCTTTCGGAATGGGGTATGCTCTTGTCTTTTGAAGCCGGTTCGATGAATTTGCTTTGAACAAATGCATCCAGTGCATGCTCAACGGCATGTACCTGGTCAAGGATAAGTGTATCCGCCAGTTTGGCGTCCTGGGTGGCCAGATGTTTCATATACGTTTCGACAATCGACATGATCTGGTCGTAAGAACACCGCTCCTTGGAGCAGTTTAAAATTGCACCGGCGACCAATCCATAAGCCGTTACGACAGCAGACCGATTAATGGCATTGATAATGCGATAACCGAGATTGCGACAGAGGGCATTTTGTTCTTTGGGTTTCATGTCGGCCAGCGGGTTGCCCAGTTTATCCAGCAACTCATTCATCGATATGGGCTCATGAAATTGAAGGTAGATTTTGCCATATCGTTTTGATAAAAATTTACGGGCTTTAATAACGCCTTTGAGCGTTTCCGGCTCCTTTTTTCCACCCTCCAATTCTTGCAAATATGCTTTCTCTTCCAGGACCCTGTCGTATCCGATGTAGATCGGGACGATGATCATGTCTTCACAGGCACCGTTTCTAAAGGCATTCAGAAGGATGGAAAGCAGCCCCAATTTGGGCATCAACAGTTTGCCGGTGCGGCTGCGGCCGCCTTCAATAAATTGCTCGATGTTATGGCCTTCTTCGAGCAGTTTGTAGATGTATTCCGCAAAAACTTTAGAGTACAACACGGCGCCCCGAAAGCTACGCCGAATGAAAAAAGCTCCTCCACTGCGAAACAGCGGCCCCATTGGCCAGAATGACAGGTTTTTTCCGGCAGCAACCAGGGGAACCGGCATATTATTATGATACAACAGGTAAGATAGGATCAGGTAATCGATATGACTTTTGTGACAGGGAATCAGGATCAATGGGCCTTTTAGAGCCAGCCGCTTTACTTTACTCAGGGCATTATTATTGACGGAGACACCGTCAAACAGTGTGCGAATAATCCATCCAACGATGGCTGAGAAGATTTTGATATAAGCCGGATTATAGCCGGCGGCAATTTCTTCGATATAGGCATCCGCCTTTTTGCGAACATCATGAATCGGGATGTTGCGGTTTTTGGAATAGGTATCCATGAATTCCTGAAACCGCTGGCCAGTCAGAATACTTTCTTTTAGTTCCAGATTGGTCTTGAGAATCGGCCCGGTAATACTCTGACGGTGACGGTTGAGCTGAACCAGTAAATTGCGCCGCAGCATCAGCGATTGATACTCTATCGGCTGACTTCGAATCGACTCTGATTGCAGGTAGTGTCTCAGGTTCACCGGCTCGGATACCTCGACAAAGACTTTGCCGGGATTTTTAAACAATGTAAACAGGCGCCGCAGCATGCCGGGCTTGTCTTCCGGGCCGAAGAATATATCGGTTAAGGTGGGTATCGATCGATGGGGATTTTTACTGAAAAACATCAGTTGCGGAACGATGTATATGGGCCGCTCGGTTGATCTTTGTAATTCAATTAAATATTGAATCGGATCTGTTTTGGCTTTAACAAAGCGCCGGTAGAATCCGCGTTTACCCACAAGAGACAGCATGCCGGCTTTATTCTTAAGCAGGGTCTGGCCGATGAAACCGCTCCGATACGGGCTGGGAAACCGGCGCCGGTGAAAAAAGAAATCAATATGGGCCAGCCATATTTTTATCAGACGCGAAACTGGTTGCCAGAAATAAACCTGATAATCAAATCCGATTTGCGGATATGGCAACTTATCTTTTTGATAGCGGATATAATAAAACAGGTATTCAAAATAGCTTTTAAACTTGGTTGCATATACGACAACTGCATCTTCTTCGAGTTGTTGCAGCACGGCGGTCTGGTCTTTGTCCGCTTTAATGCCGGAATAAAACAAGCGCAAAAGCAGTGAAGCTATTTTTCCAAGGGAATCCGGCAGATAGCAACTGTAATGATTATGCGTGCCATCGAGCAGCCTATTTTTCCAATTGCTCGATTTTCGACCCTGCTTTGCTGCCATCACCTTGCCCTTTTTCCTTTACGACGATCTGCTGACCCTGGTCCCAAATTGAAGATAACGTTGATCTAATCAGGTTGAAGACTGACTTGCTATATTTGGTCTTTGGAGGATTGAATGTTGGAGTTCTTTAAATAGCCACGTATTTTAAATGATTGCGTGGACGTTAACACTTAAAATTAACAAAATAAATGCTGCTTTGCAATGTTTTATTGATCGGCACTACTTAGCTAAATATAAAATAAGCTTGTGAAAATAAACGGCTTATGTTACCTATACGAAATAAGATTGCGGTAACTTTCTCAAATTCAACTTCCTGCTCGCTCTGGTTTCATCACATTAAGGTGTGTATTTTGGGTCTGTATTTTAATGTCTTTTTTTGCGTCAATCGCTAATTTTTATTTGACGCTCTGAGCGAATCATATTAGTATCATTATTTTATTTATCAACAAGCTATCTCATCTTTGGAACTGATAATCAGCCTTACTGAAAGGAGGGAAATTCGGAAATGAAAACTTTAATTGGTGGCGTAATCGCAGCGGCACTGGGCCTAATTGGCCTTGTTGTTTGGTGGGGACAGTTTTTGATGGTTCTGGCCGGTATCATCCCTGCGATGCTATTGCTGGGTGGCGCACTGGCTATCTACCTTGGTTTTGACGAACTTAAAGATTCATGGAGTCCGGAAGAAACAGCCGAACCCCCCCCTGAAAGTGGCGAAGGTGAAGACGTCGAGAAATATAAAAAGGAAATCGATGATCTTAAAGAGGAGATTAAAACCCTAAAGGATGATTAGTCCCATTTGGGTTAAACATTTTTCAGAGCCTGGCCTTTAAACATGCCGGGCTCTTCTTGTTTGGGTACCTGAAGCAAATTCAGAGGCTCCGTTAAAAAAGTCAGAGACGTTGCCGTCCATGAAAACCATTCCATTATTCCAATATCCCATGTTAGACGCATCCCAATAGGGTTAAACCAGGGGCCATTTGTGCGAAGGGGAGTATTTACTTTTCTGATTGGTGTTTGATAGCGGATGTTGCCAGATAATCAGCACGTTCATTTTCTTTATGGCCGGCGTGACCTTTGACTTTAAAAATCCTCACATCTTTAAAGGTTCTCATCGTTTTTTTGATCGACTCTACCAGTTGCGAATTGGCTTTGGCTTTCCAGCCAAGTGCCAGAACCCCATACGCATAACTGCTATCAGTAAAAATCTGTACCGGAAGGGCCGTGCGCTTCAAAGCGTTCAATCCGGCCTGGATGGCTTTGAGTTCGGCAATATTGTTGGTCGCCATACCGATATATTCTGAAATTTCCTTTTCATGATCGCCAAAACGCAGGAACACACCAATTCCAGATGGGCCGGGATTTCCAGAGGACGCACCGTCTGTAAAAATTTGGATTCCCTCCGGGTCGACGCTTGCATCCGGCGCTCTTTTCTCAGGAGGCGCTGAGTTTTTTGTCGGTTTGCTGTCCAGCGGTCTAACTTTGTTCCTGTGGACCCAGTATTCGTGTGTCTGGTCAAGCTGGTATTTGATTTTGACTTTGCCGCTTTGTTCGATCGGATTGCCGGATCGATCGACATAAAGCCAGACTTTGTTATTTTTAAAGCGCATGCGCTTCCATTCGGTTTTATCCGTTTCCAATTTTTTCTCCACCCGATCTCGTGTTCTCCTGTGAAAGGTTTCGGTTTTCTATCAACAGGTACAAGGTTCAACGTTCAAGGGTTTTGAAGTTTAATATTGAGCCGCTGGCGGCTGGCTACTGACCGCTGGCTGCTGGTCACTGGCTCCAGGCTTTTGCCAGCAGCAAGTAGCGAGAATCCAGCAGCCAAAGTGTTGAACTTCTGATCATTTGTAAAGATGAACCTCCCGGCTGATTTTTTTAAAATCGTCGAGACCGGCCTGCCAGGATTCGGCCAGGCTATCGATGGATTCCATATTTTCAATTTGTTGGCGGATCTGACGATCCCCGATGATTAAGTCAATCGGCAGCCGCCGGGTTTCGTATTCATATGGCGGCTGTTTCCATTCAAATTCTTTTTTGTGGTGTAAGATGATTGCCTGCAGTAAGCGCAGGCTGGTTTCATATGGTCGGTATTGACCCGGATCAGTGATATGAATCTGAAATCCCCGGCATGGCTGCTCCTGCCATTTGTTGGCGGTGGGCTCAAAAACAATCGGTCTGAGAACGATGCCCGGGATCGACTTGTCGCCAATGCTGGCAACAATTTTTGCAGGGTTTAGATATGGAGCGCCAAATTGTTCAAAGGGCAGGGTGGTTCCCCGACCTTCGGAGACATTGGTACCCTCCCAGAGCACCTGTCCCGGATAAACCATAGTAGAAACAGGGCTAGGCAGATTGGGGGAGGGCGCCACCCAGGGAAGCCCTGTCTGATTGAAAAACATCGACCGGCGCCAGCCTTTCATTGGAATGATTTCCAGATCGCAGCCGATCTCAAAGTGCTCATTGAAAAGCCTAGCCAGTTCTCCGATGGTCAGTGCATGTCGCATGGGCAGGGTATATCGTCCCACAAACGAGCGGTAATCCGGATTCAGACAATTGCCCTCAATCGTTTTCCCGTTAACCGGGTTGGGCCGGTCAAGAACCACCACCTTTTTATCCAGTGTTTTTGCAGCTTCGAGACAATATGAGAGTGTGTATATGAACGTGTAAACACGGGTGCCTACGTCCTGCAGGTCAACAAGAAGCACATCGATGGGTTCAAGCATCGATTTGGTGGGCTTGCGTGTTTTTCCATATAGGCTGTAAACCGGTAAATTTAAGACCGGATCAACGCCATCGGCGGACTCGATCATGTTATCCTGTTTTTCAGCAAAAAAACCATGCTGCGGTGAATACAATGCTTTTAGTTTATCGGCAAAGTGTTGTTGGATTCCCAGGCGGGCGTGATTGACTTTGCTATCCACCGATGCCGGATTGCATAAAAGCCCCAGCCGGGCACCCGCCACCCATTTGGGCGGTGATTCTAAAAAATGTTCCAATCCGGTTTGTACGGTTGCCAAAGGGCGCTCCCTCTGTGTTAGCCGTTATTTGTTACTCATTATTGGAAATGAAATCGATCATATATTATTTGCAGGACGTTAAGCTGTATCAATAAACTATTAACCCATAACCAATAACGAATAACCAATCAAGTGAAAAAGCTTGACATTACAGGGAATAATTTCTACAAAATCAGGCTATTTTTATTTTCGTGGTTTGAGTCCATGGGTTCATCACTTTTGCCTGACTTTTGGCTCAAATGAAGATTCAGATTTAACCCATATATTCGAATCGGGCCTTTCGCGCTGGATTCGGTGCTTGAGTAAGCAGCTGGTGAAAATCCAACTAAAAGGTGTGGTCGTTATCGTCGGCAATTATGGCAGCGGTAAGACCGAAGTGGCGATTAATCTGGCGGTATATCATAAACGCGCCGGGATCGACGTTCGGATCGCTGATCTTGATGTCGTCAATCCGTATTTTCGAACGCGTGAGGCCAAAGGACCGCTTAGCAATCTGGGAATCGATGTCGTTTTGCCGCCGAAACAATACCTGCAGGCGGATCTGCCGATTCTCAGCCCGGAGGTTGCCGGCAGCATTCGTCAACCCGGTGAATTGACCCTGCTGGATGTGGGTGGTGATGATGCGGGTGCCACCATTCTGGCTTCACTTGAGAATGAATTCAAGGCAACATCACCCCGGGTGTTGCAGGTGATCAACCCTTTAAGGCCCTTTACCGAAACCCATCAAGGCTGTCTTAAAGTCCGGGCTGCCATTGAGTCCGCTTCCAAGTTGACCGTCAACGGTCTTATTGGCAATGCAAATCTCATTGATGACACCCGTCTTGATGATATTTACGACGGTTACCGCTTTGTAAGCGAGTTATCCGAGCACAGCGGGCTGCCGCTTGAATTAATTACTGCCGGCCGGGCGCTGTTGCCGTCTCTGGATATGGATCGCTTTGCATGCCCGGTCTTACCGATTGACCGGCAGCTGGTTCCGCCCTGGCAAAAGCCGGTTGAGTTCGATCAAGCGGACATATCCGGTTGATACTTGCGAATTGTTAGCAGTAGCGCTATTATGGCTGCTGAAGACCGGGTTGCTCGATCAAGGCAACCCGACGCAATCAAACCTGAATACCAGGTTTTTTTGATTGCGTGCCTTGTAGCGGGGGCGTTTTTCAGAATGGCATCAGATTAAGGTGGTACCTGATCGCGTCGTTACACCGGTTACTTGGTTACGCGTTAATATACAGTGGAGGTTGGTTATTTATGGCCTATGAACATTCTATCAATAATGATCGATGCAAGGGGTGCGGGTTGTGTGTAACCGTATGCCCCAAAAATGTCCTTGAAATTTCCAATAAGGTAAACGCCAAAGGCTATTTCCCGGCATTTCAGGCGCGTCCTGAAGACTGTATTTTTTGTGCCCTGTGCTGCACCATGTGTCCGGATGTGGCCATCACCATTTGCGAAATAGAGACGGAGGCGACGGGCAAAACTTAAGGTTTGCGGTATCCCGAATCTTTATCAATTTTAATTCAAAGCTCAGATTGCTAAAATAAGCAAGCGAAGGAATATATACTATGGGTAAAGTTTTAATGAAAGGTAACGAGGCTATTGGAGAGGCCGCGATCCGGGCCGGTTGTTTGAACTATTTTGCCTATCCAATCACGCCGCAATCGGAAGTGGCTGAATATCTTTCACGCCGGTTGCCAGAGGCGGGTGGTGTGTTTTTGCAAGGTGAAAGTGAAGTGGCGGTATCGTACATGATTTTTGGCGCTGCTGCTTGCGGCGAGCGTGTTTTTACAACGTCTTCGAGTCCGGGCATCAGTTTGATGAGTGAAGGAATCAGCTACATTACAGCCGGTCAGTGTCCGGCGGTGTTTGTCAATATCATGCGCGGCGGACCGGGATTGGGCGGAATTTTGCCTTCTCAGGCCGACTATATGCAGTCGGTGAAAGGGGGCGGACACGGTGATTATAAGCTGCTGGTGATGGCCCCCGCCAGTGTCCAGGAAGCAGTCGAAATGATGATGAGCGCCTTTGCCCTGGCCGAAAAATATCGTAACCCGGTCATGATACTGGGAGACGGGCTCATCGGTCAGATGATGGAACCGGTAGAATTTCCAGATGCGCTTAAGGCCAAACCGTCCAACAAAGATGATTGGGCCACCAACGGGATGGCCACCCGCAGCCGCAACCAGCGCAACCTGGTCAAAACGCTCTATTTGGATCCAGAGGAGCTCAATGCCCACAATTTGATGCTGCGCGCCAAGTATGAGCAAATGGAAAAAGAAGAAGTGCGCTATGAGGCCTATAACGTTGATGAAGATTACAAGCTGCTGATTGTCAGCTATGGCACCATGAGTCGTGTCTGCCGCACCGCCATCGATAATTTGAAAGATCAGGGTATTGAAATCGGCATGATTCGACCGCAGACGCTCTTTCCGTTTCCCAAAACCGCCATTTACGATGCAGCCGGCAAGAAAAGCTGCCGGGCGGCTCTGTGTGTCGAGATGTGCATGGGACAAATGGTGGAGGATGTGGAGCGCAGTGTTTCCGGCCAGCGACCGGTGCACTGGTACGGTAAGTGCGGTGGTGAGGTCCCCACGCCCGAGGAGGTCATAGAGGAGGTTCGTAAATTGGTCAAATAGTTCAATGGTCGATTGGTTGATAAAGTTGATGGTTTAATTATCGGCATCGTATCGATCAAACCAATCAACCCGTTAACCATTCAACATATTGACTGAAAATAGGAGAAAAGAAATGGGAAAAACATTTCAGAAACCGGAGGCCCTGGCCGAAACAATTACGCACTATTGCCCGGGATGCACCCACGGGGTTGCCCACAGGCTTGTCGCAGAGGTCATTGACGAGCTCGGCGTCCGCGGCAAGACCGTTGGCATCGCGCCGGTGGGCTGCGCAGTGTTGATGTATAATTATTTTACGTTTGATTTCCAGGAGGCTGCCCATGGCCGCGCACCGGCGATGGCAACCGGCATCAAGCGCGTTCGGCCGGATCTGGTTGTGTTTACCTACCAGGGAGACGGTGATCTGGCGAGCATCGGGATGAGTGAGATTGTACATGCCGCCAACCGCGGCGAAAAATTCACCGTCATTTTTATCAACAACGCGGTTTATGGTATGACAGGCGGCCAGATGGCACCGACCACCATGCCGGATCAGCGGACAACAACCTCACCTTTTGGCCGTAAGGTTCTGGATACCGGTATGCCAATCAAAATGGCCGAAATGCTGGCAGCGCTTCAAACCCCGGCTTATATTACCCGTCAGACGCTTTTGAGCCCGAAATACATCAACAAAGCCAAAAAGGCGATCAAGCAAGCCTTTAGTTATCAAATTGAAAATACCTGTTTTAGTTTTGTCGAATTGGTCAGCACCTGCCCGACGAATTGGGGTATGACCCCGCTGGATGCCATTAAATGGGCTGAAGAGAAAATGCTGCCCTATTATTCCCTGGGTGTATTTAAGACACCTGAAAATGGCAATGAGGTGCAAACACCGGACAGTACTCAGTAAAGAAACGGCAGACTGCAGTCAAAAGTGAGCGCTAACAAGCAATATATCCTTGCAAGCTGCGGCTCATGGAAAGCGTTCAACTTCATGTTCTTGTGCTTTAAAGCCCAATCTGTGCTGCTTGCAATATAGGGGAGGTAACATGCAAAACGAAGTACAATTTGCCGGATTTGGCGGTCAGGGGATTATGTTAATGGGCCAGATTATGGCAGAGGCCGCCATGCAACAGGGCTATGAGGTCGTCTGGATTCCGTCTTACGGTCCGGAAATGCGCGGCGGTACCGCCTATTGTACAGTGGTCATCAGTGACCGACCCATCGGTTCACCGATCATTCGATATCCCAGGCACCTGGTGGCGATGAATCGGCCTTCTCTTGAAAAATTTGCACCGGCTGTAAAGCCCGGTGGCACTATTTTTATCAACAGCTCCATGATATCTATCGATGCCGGACGGGATGACGTGGATGTTCTAAAAGTCCCCATTATCGAAATCGCCAAGGAATTGGGGAATGTGAAAACCGCCAATATCGTGGCACTTGCGGCATTCGTCAATCGCAGCCAGGTCGTTGATTTTGAACTGCTGCGGGAATCGGTTAAAGCAAAATTCGCCCGAAAAGAAAAGCTGATTCCCCTTAACATGAAGGCTCTGGATGCTGGCAAAGAAGCCTCAATGGCAACTGCGTAATACGCTAAAATTAAAACTGTCACCAAAGCACGAAATGACGAAAACACAAAAAATATTTCGTGCTTTTACATTTTCGTGATTTCGTGGTCATTTTTCAAATGCTATTTTTCATCTAAAGATGTTTGCGTCATTTGAAGCCTGGGTTCTATAGCAAATATGAAACTTAAAATTCCCGATTACATGTCAGCCATTAAGCCCTATGTGCCCGGTAAACCGATTGATGCCGTCCAACGCGAATTCGGGATCAAAGATTCCATTAAACTGGCCTCCAATGAAAATCCATTGGGCCCATCGCCCATGGCAGTTGAAGCCATACGGCAGGCAGTGGATGATCTACACCGTTACCCGGATGCCGGCGGTTTCCATCTGACGCGGGCGATCGCTGAAAAGTTTCATCTCGATCCGGCCAGCATCGTACTGGGTAATGGATCCGATGACGTCATCGCCTTGCTGACCGGTGTCTTGCTAACACCGTCCGATGAGGTGATTTTACCGCAACCGTCCTTTCTTTTTTACGAGATAGCGCTCCGCAGAATGGGCGCAAAACCGATTTGGGTTCCTTTGCGGTCGTTCCGTACAGATCTGGCGGCAATGGCTGCAAAGATAAGCCCTAAAACCCGCATGATCTTTTTAAATGTGCCGCACAATCCTGCCGGAACGATTATTTCAAAATCCGAGTTTGCAGATTTTATTGCTCAAATACCGCCTGAAGTCGTCACGGTGCTGGATGAAGCCTATATTGAGTTTGTCAAAGATGTCGATTGCACCAACAGCTTTGATTTTTTAACGGGCGATAAAGCGATTGTAGGCATGCGCACCTTTTCCAAGGCCTATGGGTTGGCGGGACTCCGCGTGGGCTACGGTGTAATGCCGCCTGTCCTGGCCGAACTGCTCCACAGGGTCAGACAGCCGTTTAATGTAAATGTGCTTGCTCAGGTGGCTGCAACTGCGGCCCTGAAGGACTCAGGTTTTCTGCAAAAAACGCTGCAACTGGTCCATACCGAGCGCGAGCTCATGTATGCGGCCCTCGACAATCTTGATATGCCTTATGTGCGCTCAGAGGCCAATTTTTTTATGGTTGATGTCGGCAGCCGCGGAAAATCAGCGGATGATGTTTTTAAAAAACTCCTGCCCCTGGGAATCATCGTGCGGTCGATGACATCTTACGGATACCCGCAGCACATTCGCATCAATATTGGAAAACCTGAAGAGAATAGTCGCTTTTTGGAGACGCTCGAGCAGGTGCTATAAGGTTCAAAGGTTCAGCGTTCAAAGGTTCAGAGGTTGGATAACAGCATATAATGCCTAACAAAGATTAGGCAGCAATTCACCCTCATAACTCTGTAACCCTGAACGCAGAACCCTGAACCCTGAACCGGTGTTTTGATGAAGAAGCTATTAATTACGATAGATGGGCCGGCCGGTGCCGGTAAAACCAGTGTTAGCCGCGCGCTTGCCCGGCGGCTGGGATATCGGTATATCGATACCGGTGCCCTTTACCGCGGTGTTGCCTATGAAGTCAACCGTCAGGGGATAGACCCTGAAAGTGAGGCCGAGCTGACCCTGCTGTGCGATCGACTTCAACTTGCGTTTAAAGCAAAAGGAGACGAGCTGCGGCTTTATTCTGCCAGCACAGATATTTCCGATCATATTCGCACACCCGAAATCAGCATGCTTGCTTCAGCGGTTTCAGCTAAACCGGTGGTTCGAAACTATCTTTTAAGCGTGCAAAAGGATATCGGTCGTCAGAAAGCGGCGGTTTTTGAAGGTCGGGATATGGGAACCGTTGTGTTCCCGAATGCGGACATTAAATTTTTTCTGGATGCATCTTCTCAGACCCGCGCCCGGCGTCGCTATGACGAAATAAAATCCAATTCCGCTCAGTCGCTCAAGCAGGTTGAAAAAGACATGCAGCGCCGCGATTCCAATGACAGCACCCGCAGCCTGGCTCCCCTTAAGCCTGCAAATGATGCAATTTTAATTGATTCCACGGACTTATCTATCGAGGAAGTTGTAGAGTCAATGCTGTCGCATATCGCCCGCTTAACAGCGTAGCTGGATTTAATGTACGCTATTTTTAACATAAGCGTAACATCTGGTGATTTAATTAAAAAATCAAAATTAAGGATTGCTTTTTTTTCTTATTCTGTTAGATATATGAGTTTATACCGCCGATAGGGCGGTAGAAAAAAATAGGCTAAGGGGGAATAATTTTTCATGACTGACGAAACCAACAAGGATGAAAACCAAAATGACGTACAAGCTGAGCCTACCGCTGATGGCGCAGGCGCACAGCCGGATGCCAGCGATCAACCGCAAGCTGATGCACCCGATGCAGACGATTCATTGAAGGGATCATCCGAAGACAGCACAGCAGAACCGGTGGAAAGTATGGCAAGCGTGATGGACATGTATGAAGAAAGCTTCAAACGTTTTGCTGAGGGTGAAGTGGTCACCGGCCGGATTATTTCAATTGACAAGGATCATGTTCTGATCGATATCGGCTACAAGTCTGAAGGTCAGGTAAGGATTGACGAATTCCTGGATGAAAAAGGAGAAGTCACCGCCCAAATCGGTGATTCCATCGAAGTGATGGTTGAATGGTGGGACGATGAGGATGAGCGCGTCCTGCTGTCTAAGGATAAAGCAGCCAATATTAAAGTCTGGGAGGCGATCAAAACCTCCTACGATGAAGAAGGTACTGTCAAAGGGACGATTACCAACCGGGTCAAAGGTGGGTTTTCGGTCGACATTGGCGTTCCGGCTTTTTTACCCGGATCTCAGGCGGATCTGCGACCGATTCGAAATCTGGATGAGATGGTCGGCAAAGAATTTGATTTTAAAATTCTAAAATACAATCGCAAGCGCAGTAATATCGTTCTTTCCCGTCGTGCCATTCTGGAAAAAGAACTGGAGAAAAAGCGTTCAGAAACCCTGGCGACAATTGCCGAGGGCAAGATTGTTGAAGGTATCGTCAAAAATATCACCGAATACGGCGTGTTTGTGGATCTGGGCGGACTTGACGGCCTGCTTCACATTACCGATATCTCCTGGGGTCGGGTAAAGCATCCCTCAGAGCTTTTTGCAATTGGTGACCCGATTACGGTTAAAATTCTCAATCTCGACCTGGAAAATGAGAGGGTCTCCCTGGGGATGAAACAACTCAATGAAGACCCATGGACCACCGCAGCTGAAAAATATGCAGTCGGGTCGCGTGTGACCGGCAAAGTTGTCAGTCTGACGGATTACGGTGCATTTGTCGAACTTGAGGAAGGCATTGAGGGCCTGATTCATGTTTCTGAAATGTCATGGACGCGCAAGGTCAGGCATCCATCCAAGGTTGTTTCCGTCGGTGAAGCAGTGGAAGCGGTTGTGCTGGATATCAAACCCGAAAGCCGCAGGATTTCCCTGGGCATGAAACAGGTTGTTCCCAATCCCTGGGATGTAATCAGTGAAAAATATCCGATCGGAACGACCATTGAGGGAAAAATTAAGAACATCACCGATTTCGGTCTCTTTATCGGTATCGATGAAGGCATTGATGGACTGGTTCATATCTCTGATATTTCCTGGACAAAAAGAATCAAACATCCTTCAGAGCTGTTTCAGAAAGGGGATGTCGTACAGGCAATTGTGCTGGATATCGAAAAAGACAACGAACGCTTTTCGCTTGGCATTAAACAATTGCAGGATGATCCATGGGCAAGCGTTGCCCAAAGGTACGAAGTCGGTAAGGAAATAACGGGAACCGTCACAAACCTGACGGATTTTGGCATATTTGTCGAACTGGAAGAAGGCATTGAAGGGCTGGTTCATGTATCGGAAATCAGCAAAGAAAAGATTAAAACGCCTCTGGAAAAATTTAAAATTGGCGATGTGATCACCGCGCGGGTGATGAACATCAACAGCGTAGAAAGGCGCATCGGCCTGTCGATTAAGCGCATGGAGATCGAAGACGAGCAAAATCTGCTCAGCGAATATGTCAACAACATGGGACCGGCCACTTCCAGCTTTGGAGAAATTTTACGCGAGAATTTGCAGGAGAAGCTCAACGAAGACTAAAACCCATCTCAAAAATGCATATCCCCGCCCAATGGCTTTGTTACGATTCGGTTTAAAATGCTCACGTACTGCGTGTACGCTCCACTTTTAAACCGAATCGACGCCTCACCCTTGGACGTGATCTACTATTTTTATTCAAAAATGCTGACATCCCCCGCCCCCTTGCGGATAACCTCCGGGACGTCATCGATCAAAGAGATGACGCTTGATGGCAAGCCCGGCGATATATCCCCATCGATTACCAAATCAATGCGGTTTCGAAAAACGTCATGGACCAGAGAGGCGTCGTTTACGATGCTGCCATCGGGCATCGTTGCGCTGGTGGTGATTATGGGATTACCCAGGCCCTTGACCAGTTCGAGGCATATTTTATGATCCGGCACGCGGATGCCGGCTGTTTTGCGCTTGGTCAGCATGATTTTGGGAACCAGTTTAGAACCTTCCAGTATGAAAGTGTATGGGCCCGGTAATAATCGCCTCATGGTCTTATATGCGTAATTGGATACCTTGGCATAATGGCTGATGTTTTTAAGGTCAGAGCAAATAAAACTGAAGGGTTTGTTTTTATTTCTCTGTTTCAGCTGGTAGATTCTTTCGATGGCTTTTTTGTTGAGGATGTCGCAGCCGATGCCGTAAATGGTGTCGGTCGGATAGACGACGATACCGCCTCTTGTCAAAATATCCACCGCTTTTTGTATGAGTCGACTCTGGGGATTCAGGGGATTTATTTTAATCAGCATTTTTCTGCGATTTTGTCTGTTTTAAGTTTTGAAGTAAATTTTTGCCGGGAGGCTGGGATGCCAGGAGGCTTGAAAGCCTTGATCTCCTGATTCCATTTGCATTTTTGTAATGCAGAGTTGCAGGCTTCCTCGCTTTAAAGCTTTCCAGCTTTCCAGCCATTTATTGGATAACGCTCTATCCGGTCAACGGGCTTAACGGGCAACCGGCTCAACCGGAAATTCTTACTTGCAGTCAGGAGATTGCTTTTATTATGCCACCGGGCCAATTGTCAAGGTACCAAATAAAAGGATTGCTAAAGCCGATGGGTTCTGCTATTCGGAAGCCTATCCGGTAGGTGCTATGAACAAAATATAACCACCCAGAGCACGAAGGGCTCAGAGAATAACAATATCGGATTTGTTAAAGTCCTTCTTGATCTTTGTGCCCTTGGTGGTATATATCCTACCCCTTTTTAGTGCTGCGAAATTAATAACCATCATTATAACCCTATTTTCAATTGAATCTAGCGGAGGAAGCCCATGCCCAAAATACCGCCGGAAGAGGCTTATTCTTTTGATGACGTTCTGCTTATTCCGAATTATTCTGATGTCTTACCGAAGGATGTCAATGTCAGCACGCGCTTGACGCGTAATATTAATCTGAACATTCCGCTTGTCAGCGCGGCCATGGACACTGTAACTGAAGCGGACACAGCCATCAGTATTGCTCGTGAAGGCGGTATGGGTTTTATTCACCGCAACATGAGCGTTGATAACCAGGCCATGGAAGTCGACAAGGTTAAGAAATCTGAAAGCGGCATGATTGTCGATCCGGTCACCATTAATCCCGAGCAGAAAGTCGGTGAAGTGCTCAAGTTGATGGAATCCTATCGCATTTCCGGGGTGCCGGTGACCAAAGGTGACCAGCTGGCAGGGATCGTGACCAACAGGGATCTGCGCTTTGAGACCGATCTTGAAAAAAATGTATCTGACGTAATGACCAAGGATAATCTGGTAACCGTTCAGGAGGGTATCGGCCTGGAAGAATCTAAGAAGCTGCTGCATCAGCATCGCATCGAAAAGCTGCTGGTTGTCGATTCCAGCGGGCGATTGACGGGTTTAATTACGATTAAAGACATTGAGAAATTAAAAAAATATCCCAATGCATGCAAGGATCGGATGGGTCGGCTGCGCGTCGGCGCCGCCGTGGGGGTGGGGCCGGACATGGAGGAGCGCACGGCAGCGGTTTTGGGCTTCGGTGCGGATGTCATTTTAATTGATACCTCGCATGGACACACTGAAAATGTACTTAATGCCGTCCAAATACTTAAGGGCAATCATAAAGACATTGAGCTGATCGCCGGTAACGTGGGTACAGCCAAAGGCGCAGAAGATCTAATAAGTGCCGGCGTCGATGGGGTTAAAATTGGGATCGGTCCGGGTTCCATCTGCACAACCCGCATCGTGGCCGGAATTGGCGTGCCGCAATTTACGGCCATACAGAATTGCCGGGCCGTTGGTGCCAAAAGTGGTGTGCCCCTGATTGCAGACGGTGGCATCCGTTTTTCCGGTGATATTGCCAAAGCGATCGGTGCCGGTGCGCATGCCATAATGATCGGAGGCCTTTTTGCCGGCACCGAGGAAACGCCCGGAGAACAGATTTTTTTTCAAGGGCGCAGCTATAAAGTCTATCGCGGCATGGGCTCCATCGAAGCCATGAAAAAAGGAAGCAAGGACCGCTACTATCAATCCGAAAAAGCGGAGGAGGACAAGCTGGTCCCGGAAGGCATTGTCGGCCGGGTTCCATACCGGGGGTCCCTTTCGGCAACCATTTTCCAAATGGTGGGCGGCCTTAAGGCCGGTATGGGCTATGTTGGTTGCCGCACGCTGGATGAGCTGCGTGAAAAAGCCCGTTTCGTGAAAGTCAGCGCTGCGGGAATGCGTGAAAGCCATGTCCACGATGTGATTATTACCAAGGAGGCGCCCAATTATTCATTAGAGTAAAACCTAATCAAAATGCTAGAATACCGTTGTGGATTACCCTATTTTGAATTGCTTTACGCTTTTTTTTAGTGATCGGATTAAATCTTATTTTTATTTTTTGACAGGATCTACCCGCCTTCGCTACAGCGTCGGCGAGGCCGGCAGGATTATCAGGATTATTTTATCTTTCTCACTTCCCGGGCCTGCCGCGCCATAGCTAATATTTTTAGCGACGGCGGGATGGAAGTGCGAAAACCTAATCCGCCTGCGGCGGAAAATTAATTATTGTTTTAATGATCATTTAACCTGAAATAAAGTGTCCTGCCTTTTAACTTTCTAAAAGTTAAAGAGAACGTACCGATTCGCCGAAGGCGATTGTGTATTTTCAGTTTCTTCCGGAAACTGAAAATGTAAATTTAAAATCTTGTAAAATCCCGTAAATCCTGTCTAAAAATTTTTCATAACCGTTTTGTATTTTTTCTAATTGATTACAGCCCACTGAATTTTGAATGAAAATAGAGCATCGAAAAAAAATTTCAACTATGATATAATCATTAACGTCTTGCCCATTTACCCTCACAAATGTTTGGTCTATAGTTAGCTTGGGTTTTTCAATCCCTATTCAATTTTGAGACGAGATATTCATGACTGAAACTTTACCTGATTTTGTTCATTTGCATGTTCATACCCAGTACAGTCTTTTGGACGGTGCCATCCGCATCGATGACCTCCTGCAGCGTGCGGCCGAATTTGACATGAACGCGGTCAGCGTTACCGATCACGGTACCATGTTTGGCGCAGTCGAATTTTTTCAAAAGGCCAGCGCAGCCGGCATAAAGCCCATTATTGGCTGTGAGATTTATGTGGCCCCCCGAACGCGCTATGATAAGACCCCGCTGGACAACAAAGACCTTTCGCATTTAATTTTGCTGGCCAAAGATGAAGAAGGGTATCGCAATCTGTGCAAGCTGGCGACCACCGCACAGCTTGACGGGTTTTATTACAGACCGCGCATTGACAAGCAGATACTCAAAGAATGCAGCCGGGGCATGATCGGGTTGACCGCCTGCCTGCACGGTGAGATTCCACGTCGAATCAAGCAGGGAAATATCAATCAGGCCGAAGAAGCGGCGCGCGAATACAGCTCCATTTTCGGGGAAAACAATTTCTTTCTGGAAGTGCAAAACAACGGAATCGCAGAACAGGAACAGGTCAATGAGGCCCTGCTGGACATCAGCCAACGCTTGTCGATTCCGCTGGTAGCCAGCAATGATTGTCATTATCTGGACAAAACAGACGTCAGAGCCCATGACGTTCTGTTATGTATTCAAACCGGCAAAACTGTAGAGGATAGCGAACGTTTCAAGTTCCGGACCGATCAGCTTTATTTTAAATCGAAAGCTGAAATGTACGCCGCTTTTAAAGACTATCCCGGGGCACTCAGCAATACGGTGGATATTGCTGAACGCTGCAACATCAGCTTTGATTTCAAGACCTATCATTTCCCCCGGTTTGCCGATCCCTCCGGTCTGGATACTGACATGCTCTTCGCCCAAAAGGTCCAGCAGGGATTTGAACTGCGGATGCAGCGCCTCAAAGACAAGAATCCCCAGATTGATGAAGGTTTGTATCAGGAGCGGCTGAGCTACGAGATGTCGGTCATTCAGAATATGGGCTTTTCGGGCTATTTCTTGATTGTGGCTGATTTTATCCGTTACGCCAAAGAAAACCATATCCCCGTCGGTCCCGGGCGAGGTTCGGCAGCCGGCAGCCTGGTGGCCTACAGCCTGGGTATTACCGACCTGGACCCGCTTGACCACGGGCTTATTTTTGAACGCTTTCTAAATCCGGCTCGCAAAAGCATGCCTGATATTGATGTCGATTTTTGCATCGACGGTCGGGAAGATGTCTATAAATATGTCGTCGATAAATATGGGGGCGGAGACTACGTTGCTCAGATTATTACGTTTGGGAAACTGAAAACCCGAGCCGTCATACGGGATGTCGGCCGAGCTCTAAATATCCCATTGGCCGAGGTGGATGCGATCGCCAAAATGGTGCCTGATATTCTAAATATTAGTCTGGACGAGGCCCTGGAAAGGGAACCGCGTTTGTCTGAGCTGGCGCGCCAAAAACCTGAAATCGAGGAACTTATCAATATCTGCCGGGTGCTTGAAGGCTTACCGCGGCACGCGTCGACCCATGCGGCCGGTGTGGTAATTGCCGATCAGCCCCTTGTCAATTACATGCCGCTTTACCGCGGCAAAAAGGGTGAAGTGGTGACCCAGTACGATATGAAGATCGTTGAGAAGATCGGACTGGTAAAGTTTGATTTTTTGGGCCTGCGGAACCTGACCGTGATTGCCAATACCGTTGACCTGATAGCCGCCCAGGGTCTCACCGCGCCTGATTTAGATAATATCGAATTGACCGATGCCGACACCTATCGCCTGCTGTCAGCCGGAGACACCACCGGGGTGTTTCAGCTTGAGAGCTCGGGCATGAAGGATTTGCTGGTGCGACTCAAACCGGGAACTTTTGATGATGTGATAGCGCTCGTGGCGCTCTATCGCCCGGGACCGATGGAAAGCGGCATGATAGATGACTATGTGGCCCGCAAACACGGCCGCAAGAAGGTAGAGTATTTGTTACCGCAGCTGGAGCCGATATTAAAGGAAACCTATGGTGTGATTGTTTATCAGGAACAGGTCATGAAAATTGCCAGTGATCTGGCCAGTTATTCCATGGCAGAAGCCGATGACCTGCGCAAGGCAATGGGAAAGAAAATCCCGGCCATTATGGCCGAGCACCGTGAGCGATTTGTGAGCGGTGGCGCTCAAAATGAAATCCCCGCCGAGCAGGCCGCGCCGATTTTCAGTTTGATGGAAAAATTCGGCGGGTATGGTTTCAATAAATCCCACAGTGCTGCCTATGCGTTGATTGCCTATCAAACGGCCTACCTCAAGGCGCACTATCCGGTGGAATTCATGGCCTCACTGCTGACGAGTGAAATGCATTCCACCGATGGCGTGGTCAAATATATCGTCGAGTGCCGCAATCATGGTATTGCGGTCCTGCCGCCGGACATCAATCACAGCCAGACAGCCTTTACGGTTGATGGCGACAAAATTCGATTTGGCCTGGTTGCCGTTAAGAATGTGGGTGAAGCTGCAATCGAAGCGATCGTCGAAACCCGTGAAGATGGCGACTTCAATTCGCTATTTGATTTTTGTGAACGGGTGGATCTAAAAAAAGTAAACAAGCGCGTCATCGAATCACTCATTAAATGCGGCGCCTTTGATTCCACCGGGGCCAGACGTTCTCAAATGATGGCCGCTCTGGAAGATGCTCTGGATTACGGTCAGCGGGTACAAAAGGAACGGTTGGATCCACAGATCGGTCTGTTTGACGGCGCCGTCAATCCACAGGTGATCAATGCACCGGCCCTGCCAGACATCGAGGAATGGTCTGAAAATCAGAGGCTGGCATTTGAAAAAGAATCACTCGGGTTTTACGTCAGCGGGCATCCCTTGAAACGCTATTCGGATTTGCTTGACAAATTTACCAATGCGAATGCGATTTCGATTAAAGAACTAAAAAACGGCAATGCCGTTCGAATTGGCGGACTGGTTCGCAGCACCAAGATTATCAAGACTAAAAGAGGGGATTTGATGGCATTTGTGACCATTGAAGACCTGCATGGTGCGATCGAGGCCACCGTTTTCTCTCGCGTATATGCCAGCGTTAGTGATTTGCTGGTTGAAGATAAAACCATTTTTATCCAGGGACAGATTCAAAAGGACGAGCAGTCCGTAAAAATACTGGCTGAAAAAGTGGTCGCCATGGAAAAAGCGGAGGAGACCTGGACAGCCAGCATTCATTTCAAAATTGAAATTTCCCGCACCAATCGTGAGGCACTCGTCAGCCTGCATGAGACATTGAAAAAACATACGGGCAACTGCCAGGCGTATTTGCATTTGTGCAGCGCAGATAATTCCGATGCGATTATTGCGTTGCCCAGTACGATGAGGCTCAAGGCCGGCGGCGCTTTGATGCGGGACGTAAATGAATTGTTGGGATACAATGCGGTTGAAACCCTGTGCATGGCGGCCAAAACAGAACCCAGGCCCAATAATTATCGTTCCGGATGGTTCAATAAGAGCCGATAGTGCTATGCTCAGACACAGGCAGAATCCAATCTATATGATTTTGCCACGAAAGCACGAAAAGACGAAATCGCGAAAAAAGAAAAAACGTCGTGCTTTTTAAATTTCGTGTTTTCGTGGTTATATTTTTGCTTTTGCAGTCAGCAGAAACATTAATATCCAAAAGGAGGTAATGGTTTCGTGGTATGAATGACATAGACCTGAATGTGTACCCAATCCTGCTTGCGGGAGGGACCGGCACGCGGCTTTGGCCAATTTCGCGAGCACTGTATCCCAAACAACTGGTGAAATTTGTTGGTGAAGACTCCTTGCTCCAGAGCACCATCAAACGCCTGACGCCGGTGCTCGACACGGCCTGTGTCAAGGTTGTATGCGGCGAGCAGCATTTCTATGAAACAGCCAAACACCTTGAAAATCTTGGCCTCACGGCGGACGACAAGCTAATTTGTGAGCCCTGCGGCCGCAACACAGCTCCGGCAATTTTGCTGGCCGCACTTCATATTCTACGATCGGAAAAAGATGCAATCCTATGTGTCTTCCCGGCCGACCACGTCATTGAAGATCTGCATGCATTCCATGACAGCCTTAAGGCTGCCATTGCACTGGCTGACGACGGATTTATCGTTACCTTCGGTATTCAGCCGCATTATCCCGAAACCGGGTACGGTTATGTCGAAGGGGGTAAAAAATTGTCTCACGGCGCTTTGACGCTCAAGCGCTTTGTTGAAAAGCCTGATTTGGCCACCGCTCAAAAATACATTAAGGCCGGAAATTTTTTCTGGAACAGTGGCATGTTTGCCTTCAAAGCGTCGGTCATTCTGGCAGAATTTGAAGCTCACCAGCCCGATCTGCTGGGGCAAATGCAGGATCTTATCGGAAATGATCTAACCATCAGTAAAAAAGACTACGATCAACTGGACGATATTTCCATTGATTATGCCATTATGGAAAAAACAACCCGAGGTGCGGTGCTGCCCTCTGATTTTGGCTGGAGTGACATTGGTTCCTGGAAATCGCTGTATGATTTTCTGGAAAAAGATGCCGATAACAATGTTATCGACGGGGACGTCATCGTGCAAGATACCCGTGACAGCCTGATTCTGGGTCACGATCGTCTGATCGCTGCCAATCACCTGCAGGACATGGTCGTGGTGGAAACGGCAGATTCGGTCTTTGTTTCCGACCTTGAAAACAGCCGGGATGTGAAATCTTTTGTGTCCATACTAAAGCGCCGCGGGCGCCCAGAGTTTCAGCAACATCGCAGCGTCAATCAGCCCTGGGGCATATTCAAACTGCTCGAGCAACAGGACAACTATACAGCCGCCGTGTTGACCGTTTATCGCGGTGCTTCACTCGAACTGAAGCCGCAGACCCATGGGAGCTATCATATTCTGGTTGTCGAAGGCCAGGCAAAGATAAGCGAAGGCTCAAAAGGAAAAGATCTTCGTGCTGGAGAAACCTATACCTGCCGTGCATCAGCAAACGTCACTATCGAAAATGCCGCTGAATCCGATCTTCATCTGATTCAGGTCGAACTTGGATTGGTGTCGGGCGATTAGTGCAGCGGCCGGTATTTTTCCTTTTTGCTGATTACATGAGTACGCCCAGAAAAGCAAACACCGCAATTAAGACAAAAAATATCCACTGAAACAATTTGAATACACCGTTCGGTATACCGGACTTTACCGCAAGCACAACCTGCCAGATGGCAAAGATGGTATAGTTGAGTGCGATGAAAATGGCTACGGCAGTGGCTCCGGCGCCCGCCCAAACTCCCGAACCAATGATCAGCAGTGCGGCTGCAGACAGGATCAAATAGGTTGAAACGTAATGGAAAACGCAGTGCATTACTTTTTGGGGAACTGGATCAAATGATGCTTGCAGCATCGGCTTAAGAAACTGTTTGCTGCCAACCATGAAATGGCCCAGCACCGTGGCTATCGCAAACACACCCGCAATCATCATAAAGCTGTTCATCTCATTTCCCCCTTTAAACCTGTTCAAACCATATGGATATCACATTCAGAAATTGACCTAAAAATAGAATAAAATCTAGTAGTCATATATCTTGATTATTTTTCCGCTACCCTTGCCCTCCACGCTCCGTACATACCCATTGATCACCTTTTGCATGGGGATGGGATTATGGCCAGGAAAATAGGCCTCATATTTTTCGACGGCATCTTCTACCAGTCCGGATGAAACCACATTAATTCTGTGTTCATTTTTGAGTTCAAGGGCGGCAGCCCTGACAAAACTGTGAATGGCGCCGTTTACCAGGGCAGCACTGGTGGTCATCACAACTGGATGATCCGCCAAAATCCCGGTTGTCAGCGTAAACGACCCTCCCGGACTCAAGAAATCCTGCCCGATTCGCACAAGGTTTACCTGCCCCATCAACTTGCTTCTCAGTCCGATGTAGAAATCCTCTTCTGTCAGCGAATCAAATGGCGCCCATTTGGCTTCACCGGCAATACATACAATGGCATCGATTTTTCCGGCGCGATCAAACATGGCCTTAATAGATTCGGAATCGGCAATATCAACGGTGACATTACCCGACTGTCGTCCGCCAATAATGATGTCATGTTTTTTTGAGAAATAGGCGCTCACTTTTTTGCCAATGGTGCCGTTACCCCCAATAATTAATAGCTTCATTTTTACTCCTTTTACAGTTATCGATTAAGCGCATATGCCTCATTGGCCTCCCGGTAAAGAAGATCTTCCTGCCCAATGTACCGGGGAGAGAAATGGAAGATGGTGAACTGCCGGGCGGCGCATCTGGCCGCCAGTTCTCCGGCCTGCCGGGCGGTAAGATGATGTTTTTGAGCAGCCAGATCCTGTTGCGCGTGCAAAAAGGCTGCCTCGATAAAAAGGTGATCCGAGTCTTTTGCCAGTGCAATTATTTTCTCTACATTGGCCGCATTGTAGGCGACATCGGCAATATAACTGATTTTCTGACCTGCGGTGATCATAGCAATCTGGTCGGCCAGTTCACCCAGTTGAAAGCGTTTTGTGCGTCCGGAACCGGTTGTAATTTCAATTGCCGATGTAGGATCCCTGTCCGCATACAGGGCCTGTTTAAAATCATTCAGCCATGGGCCGGTCTGCAGCTCCAGCGAGGCGAGCGCGTCTTTGTTGATGTTGATATGAAAATGCTCTTTGATCGCCAGCCCCAAACAGGGGATGCCGTGATCTAAAATGGCAGCGGAAATTGTAAAAGCCGGTGTTTCAACCAGTACGTCCTTGAACGGCTGCTTTGCGGCCATATCATTTGGAATGAATTCATCCTGGCATGCATATACTCTGGTCAGCAGGTAACCCTTATGGATTTCCGTCAGATGCAAAGTCAACCGATATTGATAATTTTTAACCAGATTCCATGCATAGGCCGCTAATTTGCCTTCCACATTTTTAAAAAAATGGCGGGGTCCAAACAGATGCAGGTTTTTTGCCCGGCCTAATGCCAGGCGCAGGATGCGGTCAAAACCGATAAAATGATCCATGTGTGTGTGGGTGACAAAGGCGTGGCTGACTTTGAGAATGTCGCGGGTTGCCAGGGCCTGAGTGTCACCCAGGTCGAACAGAATGGCTTGATTCTCAAAAAGAAAAGGAATGAAGAGGCCGGGGTCATCAAATGGCCCATTAATCAGCCGAGGATGAAAACGGGGGCGCATTATGCAGGTAGAAATTTTTTGATTTGCTGATGAATATTTAGATAAATGTCTTCGTCGGATCCGTAAATATCGACAACATCTTTGTGGTTAAGGAGCTTCTCGATGATCCAGGCTGTCAGAAAGAGGCTGACCACATGAGGCTGGGGGACCAGGTTGCGGATTGGGGCCACCTGATAGTCGATTTCAAAATCATCGGCGCGGCCCAATTTTTCCAGGGCAATCTTGATTTGCTCCTCCAGGGCATTTTTGTTGGTGGTTTCCACCAGACTGTCATCAACCAGTTTCATCGCAATCGCATTGGACAGGGAATCAATACAATCATTGATGGAATTAATGGCAAGCCTGCGGGTACGCTCTTTTTGAGATTCGATTTTGGATAGAATATTGGCTTCACGCGTACTGGGCCGAAATACTTTTGCCATGTTATCACCTTGTGTTTTGAGTCGCAGTAAGTGTCGGTTCAGTAAAAATATAATGGGTAACGCTATTGTTTGCAAGCAAAATATTATGGAGATATCCGCCTAAAGTTTTTCCCAAAACTGCCCGATATCATTCCTAATGAGACCTTTATTGCGCATAAAGCGCGCACACTAATATGTAAAACTATTCATTGAGGAGTGAATCGGTAAAATGGCGACGGCAAGGAACACCCGATTAACCCGCACCGCACAACCGAAAAGCGGTTCATTGTCACATTCAATCGAGCGTTCAGAACAGCATTTCAATCGGGTGGTCGATCATCTTGTTAACAAGGCCTATCTGACCGATAAACAAATCGAATACGCCCGGCGCGTTCAATCCAAACTTGAGCAATCCCGCCCCCTGCTGCAGGTTATCAAAGAACTGAAATATATCACCGACGATCAGATCGGGAAAGCGCTCAGAGAACATCCTGTTTCGATCCGAATTGGTGAGCTACTGGTGGAATTGGGCTACATCACCGCTTCCGATTTGAATGTGGCCCTTGCCATCCAGGCTGAAGAAAAATCTACACGAAAACTCGGTGAAATCCTTATTGAATGCCAGTTCATTCAGGAGCAAGCACTGGTGGAAGGGCTTTCTTTGCAGCTGGGCGTACCGTTTGTCCAGCCGGAATGGGGGACTATCGATCGCAAACTGTTCGCGCGGGTGCCGTTGAAATGGTACGACATGCATCATCTGCTGCCCATAAGGGCCAAAGGCGGGGCCATTACGGTTGCCTTTGCGGATCCACTGGATCAGGAGGAATTACAGGCTGCGCGTCAGGTATTTGGCGACCGACTTGTTACGGCAATTGCCTGTAAGAGCGCTATCCAGGAAGCGGTCTTAAAAGCCCAGCGTGCTGAAATGAAAAAACAGGTTTCGGCCCTGGATGAGCAGTTTATCGTCAAACTAGTGGATGATATTATCCTGGCGGCCGTTCAGAGGGATGCCAGCGATGTCCATCTGGAGCCTTTGAAAGCCCATTTGCGTGTGCGCTTTCGCCAGGACGGGGTTTTAATGCATTTTGAAGACTATCCGCCTGAAACGGCTCCGGCCGTAGCCAGCCGCATCAAAGTCCTTTGCGAGGTCGATATAACCGAAAAACGCCGTCATCAGGGTGGCCGCTTTTTCTTTGACCACCCGGACGGACAGCTGGATATACGGGCATCCTTTTACGTGACCGTGCATGGTGAGAAAGTTGTGCTGCGGCTATTGAACCGCCATGGCCAGCTGCGCAAAATTGGCGATCTGGGGCTGTCTGGTCGCATCCAGAAGCGTTTTGTTGAAGAAGCGCTGGATTTGCCCAGCGGGGTCCTTTTGTTTACCGGGCCCACAGGTTCGGGCAAAACAACAACGGTTTACAGCTGCCTGCACCATATCGCCAATCCCCAGATGAGTATCGTGACCGCAGAGGAGCCGGTTGAATATGTTATCGATGGTATATCCCAGTGCTCCATCAATCCAAAAATCGGACTCACGTACGAAGAAACGCTGCGCCATATTCTGCGACAGGATCCGGATGTCATCGTGATTGGCGAAATTCGTGATAATTTTTCGGCAGAGGTCGCCGTACAGGCCGCTTTGACGGGACACAAAGTGTTAACGACGTTTCACACCGAAGACAGCGTCGGCGGCCTGATACGTCTGCTGAACATGTCGATTGAGGCCTTTATGATTTCCTCTACGGTGGTCAGTGTGATGTCCCAGCGCCTGCTGCGGAAGGTATGCCCGTTTTGTGCAACGCCACACAAGCCGACCGCCCAGGAGTTGCAGCGTCTGGGATATTCGTTCAATGACATCACCGGAGCCCAGTTACAAAAAGGCCAGGGGTGCTCCAACTGTCAGCACTCCGGTTACAGGGGCCGCGTCGGGATTTACGAGCTGCTGATCCTCGACCAGCTGGTCAGGGATGCCATTCTGGAGCACAGACCGAGCAAAGAGCTTCGTCAGATCAGCACCGATTCAGCCGGACTGATAACCCTATTGGAAGACGGCATCAACAAGGCCGCCGAAGGGGTCACCACAATCGATGAATTGTTGCGCAGTCTGCCACGCTTGCAGTCCCCGCGGCCGATGGCAGAATTAAGGCGCTTGATTTAGGAGATCGCAATGGAAGCACAAAATTCTCTGGTGGGAATGATTGAAAATTACGCCACCCAAGAAAGAATTAAATTGCCGGCCTTTAGTGCCACCGCGCTGCGCATTCAGAAAGAGGTGGCCAAAGAGGATCCGAATTCACGTTTGATTGAAAGGCTGATTGTTAGTGATCAATCCCTTACCGGAGAAGTGTTGCGTGTTTCAAATTCTTCTTTTTATAAAGGCCTGGCTCAGGTAACCACCATCCGGGATTCCCTCATTCGCCTGGGGACCAAAGAAGTGTCCAATATCGTCACCCTGGTTGCCCTGCAGCACAATTTCGAGTCCAGGATTCCGCTGATCAATCAGATCATGAAAAAACTCTGGCGTCATTCAGTGGGGTGCGGCATTGGTGCCAACTGGATTGCCAAGGAGAGCCGTCTGGAAGCGATCGCGCACCAAGCGTTTATCGCCGGACTGCTTCACGATGTGGGCAAATTGTACATCTTAAAAGTCATCGATGGTATGGTTGCATCAAAAGAAATCAACGGCGCGCCACCCGATACGGTTATCAATGAAGTTATGGAAAACCTGCATAGCGATCAGGGATATTCACTGATGCAGCAGTGGAATTTGCCTGAAGAATTTAGCCTGGTCGTCCGAGATCACCACCAGTCCGATGTCGACGCCAATAATCTGGTGCTGATACTGGTTCGTTTAGCCAATCAGACATGCCATAAAATGGGAATCGGACTGAAAGACGATCCTTCCATTAACCTGCACGCTGCCCCGGAAGCCAATCAGCTGCAATTGTCTGAAGTGGATCTGGCGCGCCTGGAAGTGCGCCTGGAAGACTCGCATGTGTTTGCGGGTTAAAATCTAGGTTGAAAGGTTCAGCGTTCAAGGGTTCAAAGGTTCTGCGTTCCATATTCAGGGCTCAACCCTGGCTTCTTGCTTCTGGCCTCTGGCTGCTGGCTTTTTTTGGCCTCCGATCTAACATCAATCCGCAATCTGCAATCCGCAATTACCTGTGTCTGTCCTCTGTATTCTGTCCTCTTTCCTCTGAAAACTGACACCTGACACCTGAACACTGAAACCTGACACCTGACACCCGAACCCTGACACCTTGACAAATGAGATGGCTTTACATTTGCTGAATCAGGCACCGCTATTGGGCATCTTCAATGACCAATTGAATACGCTTATTATCATTCCAGCGATTCCAGCGCAGCCGGAATGCAAGGCGCTCGAAGGAAGTTGCATCGAGCAGGTTTCTGGTTGCATTGAAACAGATGGCATTGATGGGTTTAGCCGATCGACTGTCACCCTGGGTGAGCGCCATTTTGCGATGGTTGTGACCGACGATTTTAGATGACAGCACCTTAATGCTGCGCGCCATGAACAGGGGCTCGGGGTTCTGGATGCCAAAAGGGCTGATGTTTTCAATTTCATCTATCAGGTTTGCTGTGATGTCATCAAAACGAATCTCGGTGTCAATGGTCAGCTTCCGTATGTGGTCATCAGGATCAGCCAATTGGCTGACGGCTTTTTCAAACTCCCGCTGAAAATCAATTAGATTTTCCAATCGGATGGTCAAACCGGCTGCCATCGAATGGCCGCCGAAATCTTCCAGCAGATGCCGGCATTCCAGCAGAGCCGAATACAAATCCAGGCCGGGAATGCTGCGGGCGGACCCCTTGCCGACGTCATTTTGAACGGCAACCAACACCACCGGGCGGTAATAGAGATCCACCATACGGGATGCCACGATCCCCAGAACGCCCAGGTGCCAGCCGGGATTCCAGCGGACCAGGGTGTTAGCCGCCAGTAAATCGGGTTGTTGCTTTACATCGGCTACAAGAGCATCCAGAATGGATTGTTCCAGTTCACGCCGCCGGAAGTTTAATTCATCGAGCGTTTGCGCCAGCCGGTCGGCCTCCCCGGTGTCTTGCGTTGTCAGCAGATGCAGGGCCTGGGACGCATGGTCCATCCTTCCGGCGGCGTTGAGGCGCGGAACCAGCCGATAGGCAAGGTCTTCTGCATTTGCCGGCTGCTTTGAAATTCCGGCGACCGCGCGCAGTGAGCGTATTCCCGGTCGTTTCGCCACATTGATCAGGTCCAATCCGGTTTTTACGAATATGCGATTTTCGTCAATCAACGGGACCATATCGCCGACGGTCCCCAGAGCAACCAGATCGCAAAGGTGCTTTAGATTGGGTTCTGGCCGGTCTTGCCAATAGCTGTCAGCGCGCAATTGTTTTCTCAAGGCGATAACAAGGGCAAAAGCGACGCCCACACCGGCCAGCGTTTCCATGCCGGCGGTGCAATCCAAACGTTTGGGATTCAGCACGGCAACCGCCGGGGGGATGTTTTCTGATATTTCGTGGTGATCGGTTACAACGACATCGATCCCCTGTGTGGCAGCAGCAGCAATGGCGCTGGTGCTGCCGGATCCGCAATCAGCGGTAATAACCAGCCGGATCTGGTTGGCAAGGGCGTAGTTTTCAATATGGTGGGGTTTGAGGCTATAACCTTCATGAATGCGATGCGGGATATAAGGGGTTACATCAGCGCCGGCGGCCTGCAGAAATTCAAACAGTACGGCAGTGGCGCTAATTCCATCCACGTCGTAGTCACCGAAGATCAGTATTTTTTCCTTATCCTGGATAGCCCGGCAGATCCGATCTACGGCCGCATCCATGTCTTTGAGGGCAAACGGAGGACGCATCTGATGGAGTGCGGTGGTCAGAAAGGCTGATGCTTCTTCGGCAGATACCAGCTTGCGGTTGATCAGAACCGCCGCGGTGACCGGATGGCAACCCAGGCGGGAGCTCAACTGTTTTACCAGATTGGCATCCGGTTGCAACATGTTCCATTTTATTTGCATGGACGGCCCTATACCCCATATGCGACGGTTGAACAACCCATAATTTAGCCTTTTGCCTGCCGGGGTTTTTTATTGCAAATAGGGTATACGTGGTTATTATGGATTTTGTGATTTCAGCTCAAAACGGGCTGCTGATTTGGGCGTTGCCGACGTCGCTCAGCTGACAAAAATAAACCATTTTCTGGTATCACCTCTAAACGACCCCGGGACATGATAAGTTAGGCATACTTTGCAAACCAAACAACAGTATTACAGGGTGGACCGCAGAAAAATCGCTTTTATAAAATTTATCCTTGAAGCGTATGACGGCATTGCTGCGCTTAGCACTATTGACCCGCAGAAGGGAATTATTCTGGTTTATATCGCACCGGGTTGCGAGCGGCAATTTGAAGATATTTTGCAGGATCTGTCAAAACAGATCATGATACAGCCGCAAAAAGCATTATCCTGCAACCGGCCCGATCAACATCAACGATAATGAGAATTAGCGTTTGCAGATGAATTTAAAACGCCTTTATATTCATACCATCGGTTGCCAGATGAATGTCTACGATTCAGAGCAAATCGCCATGCAGCTGGCTGCCATTGGTTATGAACAGACCGCAACGCTTGACGATGCCGATCTGATTATCGTCAACACCTGCACCGTTCGAGCCAAAGCCGAACAAAAAGCCTTTAGCTTTCTGGGGAGGCTGGCAAAGATAAAGCGTTACAAAAAGCGGCTGATCATCGGTGTTGGCGGTTGTGTAGCGCAACAGGAGGGCCAGCGGATTCTTGAGCGCATGCCGGCGATCGACCTTGTTTTCGGGACCCAGGCGATTGAAAGGCTGCCGCACCTGATTCAGCAAATTGAAAGCCGCCATTGCCGCATTGTTGATGTGGATATGGCTGAGCGGCCGGATATCCCGGATTCTGTTGTCGGACAACAGGAACCGGTGCAGGTGGCCAAATTTGTTACCATTATGCGCGGATGTGATAATTACTGCGCCTATTGTGTGGTTCCCTTCGTGCGCGGCAGGGAAACAAGTCGTCAACCCGAAAGCATCATTCGTGAAATCAAGGCACTGGTCGCAAAGGGGGTCAAGGAAGTGACCCTGTTGGGACAAAATGTGAATAGCTATGGAAAAAACCAGAATCTGTGCTCGTTCGCCGAGCTTTTAGCCATGATAAACGAGGTCGAAGGCCTTGTTCGTATTCGTTTTACCACGTCGCACCCAAAGGACCTGGGAACCGATCTGATTTCAGGATTCAAGGATATCATCAAGCTATGTTCGCATATTCATTTGCCGGTCCAATCCGGTTCCAACAGGATTTTAAAACGGATGAACCGCAACTATACCCGGGAGCAGTACCTTGACAAAGTATCCGAACTACGGGATACTTGTCCACAGATAGCCATTACTTCTGATATAATCGTCGGCTTTCCCGGTGAAACCGAGACCGACTTTGATCAGACGCTGCAATTGGTCGAAACGGTTGAATTTGACGGGCTCTTTGCCTTTCAATATTCCGATCGGCCTCCTGCTCCTGCGGTTAAACTACCTGATAAGATATCAACATCGATTATCAGCAACAGGCTTCAGGTTATTTTGGCCTATCAGGATCAGTTGACCCGTAGCAAAAATCAACAAATGGTCGGATCCACCCAGCAGGTTTTGACCGATGGGTTAAGCAAAAAAGAAGCGGCTGGTGGTCCGGCTGGCGGTGATCCATCGCTTCAATGGACCGGTCGTACATCCACTAACAAAATCGTTAATTTTTATGTGGTTGCGTCTACAGCGAACAGCCTGAATTTGACCGGCAAAATGGTTGCTGTCCATATCGATGAGGGCCATTCTCACTCGTTGTCCGGCAGAGCGGTGAACCTCGAGCCCTCATTGCGAGGGTTGAAAGGAGTTGAAAATTATGCTGCATAAGGTGAGCATCGCGGGTTTGACGATGGATCCAGCCTCGAACACGCCGATAATCATATTGAAATCTGAAGAAACAGATCAGGCGATCCCGATCTGGATTGGCTTGCTTGAAGCAACGTCAATTGCATCGGCCCTGCAGAAGATAAAATATGAACGTCCGATGACCCACGATCTATTTAAAAATTATAGCGATCTCTTGTCCATTTCCATCTCGAAAATCGAGGTTTGTGATCTTAAGGATAACACATTTTACGCAAAAATTTACTTTATTTCCAAAGATGGCAAGTTTGAAATGGATGCGCGCCCGAGCGATGCAATCGCACTGGCGCTGCGATTTGATGCGCCCATCTACGTGGCCGATGAAGTCATGCAAAAATCGAAAATCGGAGACAGTGAAGCCGAAGTCCTGGATACCAGTGAAGAGGGCAAAAAATGGGCCGATTATCTGGAAAGCCTCTCGCCGGAAGATTTCGGAAAATTTAAGGTTTAGCCAGGGATGTGATGGCAACCCAACCAAAACTGTGACCGGCTGATCGATTTCGATTTTTAAAGATATATAGTGTCGTGTCCCACATGTTCCTTTAATAATTTTTCAACGCTAAAACGGTCATTGCGAGCGCAGCGAAGCAATCTCTTCGTCTTTAATGCACTGCCAGCAAGGCACTTTCATAAGATTGCGTCGTCGTTTCACTCCTCGCAATGACCTTTGTATTTCAAAAATAATTGTAGATTATTCTTGGGACACAACTTCTAAATAGCATATCCAATAGTTTTTCTCTCCCGCAAGAAAAACAGCGAGGCGCTGCTTTTCCGCAGCGCTTCGCTATTTTTGGATAGCCATCCAGCCCTACCATTTTCATTCTGTTCGAAAATTCAAAAAAAAAGACGATTTTGCTCGTTTTGTCGACCCAAAATAATTGTTCATAACGTGTTGATAACTGTTAATCCGACTAAAATAATTAGAAAAATTTTTAGTTCCGATAAGCATCTAAAATGAAACAATATTATATTTAATAGATTTAAAATCCGTAAAATTTCAGATAGATGCATTTTGTTGATAACTGCGGCCGGCCTACTTTGATAAACCCGGATAATCGGATTTGACAGAAACGCAAACTTGGCCAAATATAACTTTAAGGTTGCAGGTATGTTTTCCTTCCTTGGGGATGCAATCGAATGGGGCACGCCCTCACATTCGCATCCAAACCAGACGCTTAGCAAACACATTGCGTATTGACCGTTGCTGTGGCCTGCACAACATATCACCGGCGCAGCTTGTAAATAATGGCTTCAATGTCCATATATTGTGGTCTCATTTGTAAACTATACAATATATTGTTGACTTATGGCCTGATATGGGCTATTTTGACATAGCTTTGAGCTAGATTTTAACCCTCTAATCGCTTAGAAGGAAGCCATGATGTGCACCATTTTAGTCATTGATGATGAAAAGGGCATATTACGCGTCATCCGGGAGGTATTAACACGGTGCGGCCATGCCGTTGAAACAGCGCTCGATGGTATTGAAGGGATTCAAAAATTTGATGATGGCTGCTATGATATGGTGATAACCGATCTGCGGATGCCCGGGCTGGATGGCAAAGGCGTTGTGAAGCATATTCGCGCTTCCGGCAACAATGCCGTGCCGGTCATCGGTATTTCCGGTACACCCTGGCAGATTCAGGATTCAGGATTTGATGAGGTCTTTGCCAAACCGTTTCCGCTTCAGGATCT
>JAHEIW010000108.1 GCA_024639185.1 Deltaproteobacteria bacterium
TGATGTCGCCTTCTTCCGGTTTTTCCAATCCGGCGATGCAGCGCAGGGTGGTTGTTTTGCCGCATCCGCTGGGCCCCAGCAACGTCAGCATTTCGCCTTTAGCAATTTCAAGCTGGATCCGGTTCACGGCGACCACATCCTTATAGCGCTTGAGCAGATTCTGTATTTCGATAAATGCCATGGTTCTTTACTCCTTGTTAGGTTCAGGGTTCCCCGTTCCCCGTTCAGGGTTAACCTGTGAACCTCCGAACCTTTGAACCCTGAACCTTTGAACCTTTACTGCTCCCCCGACCCCCAGGCGGCTTTAAGGACGCCGCCGCCGATTCTCGATACGATCAGCAGCAGGATAAAGGTGATCACAATCATCAAAAAGGCCATGGCAGCGGCAATGCCGAACTCCATGCCGCGGTGCCAGTTCAAAAAGATACCGATGGGCAGGGTTTCCCACCCGCCGCGATAAAGGAATATGGCCGTTGAGATCTCCTGGAAGGCCATGATGAAAAACATCACCACACCGACGAGCACCCCTTTGAGCAGCAGAGGCAATGATATATGAAAAAACGTCCGGATTTTACTGGCACCCGATACTTCGGAGGCCTCCTCAAGCGAGGTATCCAGCTGCAGGTAAGACGAATGCGCCATCCGTAAAAAATACGGCAGCCGCCTTGCAAACAGGGCCAGGGGCATGATGATCCAGTGAGTCGCCAGGGGGATCCCTTTCCAGAAAGCCAGCAGATAGCTGACACCGATGGCGATCCCCGGAAACGCCAGCATCAGCGTAATTACAAAATCGAGGGCATCTCTGCCCGGCACGCGGGTACGTACGATCAGATAAGCGGCAGGCAGTCCAAAGGCAATCCCGAAGATCAGGGCGATTCCGCTAAAGACAAAGGAGTTTTTAATCAGGCCCGGGCTTTCCAGCAGGATGAGTCTGAAATTTTCAAGCGTCCAATGGGTGGGAAAGGCCTCAAACACCCATCTCCTGGAAAAAGCGGCCAACCCCAGCACAATGGGGATTAGCAATACCAGAATCGCAATAAAAATCATGTAAACATAAGCGCCTATTTTCACCGGTCGACTCGGTTCGATCACCCGGCCTTCCGAAGTTGTTCCTTTCGACAAACCGGTATATTTCCTGCGTTCGACCCACCACCTGGCCAGTAAAAAGAGGCTGATGCACACCACGGCCGAAACCACCACCGCCACGATGCCCATATATTTGCGGTGCACATCGGTGAAGTGATAGGCGATGTTGATATAAGAGACCGAGGGCAGATAGTCCACCTGCCCCAGAATCAACGGAGTCAACCAGTCGGTAAAGGGCCACAGAAACACCAGAACGGCGCCCGCCATATAGCTGGGCGTGCACAGCGGCAAGGTGATCGTGAAAAACCGCCGAATACCGCTGGCGCCTTCGACTTCCGCTGCTTCCTCAAAGGAGGGATCGATGTTGGTAAAACCGGCGGAAAGACCCAGAACGATAAACGGCAGCATGTGCAGGGCCTGAATGAACACCAGCCCGTGACGTCCATAGATAAAATTGATGGGTTCTTCTATCAACCCAAAATCCATCAGCAACAGATTGATCGTGCCATATTTGCCGAAGAAGATGATGAAGGCAAACACACCGGCAAAAGCCGGCAAGACAATCGGCAGCAGGATCAGGGCGGTGAAAATAGTTTTGCCGCGGTGCCGATATCGTGCCAGAATGTAGGCCAGGGGCACGCCGAACACGGTGGTCGTCAATAGCAGCAGCGTGCTCAGCAACAGGGTATTGCCAAAGGTTTTAAGGTAGTAAGTGTCTTTGAAGAATTCGATATAGTTGCTGATGCCCCAACCGCCGGTGGCAGATATTTTAAAACTCTCCACCACCAGGTATGACAGCGGATAAAGCACGAAAAAGGCAATGATCAACCACAGCAATGCTGCCAGAGAGATGTTGCCGCGCGACATATAACATCCTTTCCTGCCTGCTGCGTGGTGACTGGACAGGCGGAGGCCCGCCCTGATCGCTCCCTGTTGCGGATAGAAGAGCAATGTTTGGCAGGGCGGGCCTGTATGTCAAGCACAGTACGTTATCGCTTGGGTCGGCTTAATGTGTTAATGATGCCGCCGTTTAAAAGCAACGATAAATGCAACCACTGAAACCAGGAGGGCCAATATCAGCAGTATGAGAATGAAACCCGGCACCTGCATTTCAGGAGCGGCTGCAGGGGCTGCTTTAGCAGCAGGAGCCGCAGCGGCAACGACAGCAGCAGATACCGCGCGGGCTTCGGTAGCTGCCAGACGGGCGGCCGCATAAGCACCATCGATCTCGAAAAGTTTGCGGGCTTCTTTAATTTTAGCCTCGGCCGCTGTCACGTCTTTCTGCAGGGCTTTGGCCGCTTCAATTTCGCCTTCAATTTCCTCGATTAAAAACAGGCTGTTTTTCAGCTCACCCCATTTACGATAGATTTCCATTTCGTATTTCTTGTTGACTTCGTCCCATCGTTTGGTCGCCAGATCCAGGTCATATTCGATGAAGTCGACCTGCAAATCCCAGAACGAGTCGACACCCAGCGCCTTTTTGGCATGGGTGGCCATTTCGACGCCTTCTTTTTCCCACTCCGAAAATTTAATGTCGGTCCGGGCGGCAAAGTAGCGGCCTTCCAGTACATATTTCTGTCCTTCCATGCTAAACAGCCAGTCCAGAAAGATTTTGCCGACTGCTTCGTTGGGTGCGCCTTTGAGCAAAGCCACGGCTTCGGGAACCAGGATGGTTTTTTCCGGCAGTAAATCCTTTACCGGAAACCCGTCTTTGCGCGCCGCCATGGCATTCATTTGCGGCTGTGCAATCCCCATGGGAACTTCGCCACGGGCCGTCAACTGGGTTGTATCGGTGCTGCCGGTGGAAAAGCGGGACAGCTGTGCGGCCAGCAATCTGAGATAGCGCCAGGCCTCCTCTTCCCCGAACCCCTGCAACAGAATTTCGATGGCTTCGTGCATGGTGCCCGATGCGTAAGGCAGGGTGTGCACAACGTTGCCGCGGTACATGGGGTCGAGCAGATCGTTCCAGGTTTTGGGCGGCGGCAGTCTCAGCTTTTTCAAAACCTTTTCATTGTAAAGATTGGTGACAATCCAGGGGGCAAAACAGGTCCAGTAATCTTCTGCATCTTTGACCTTCATGCCATGCCAATCCGCGGGGACCATATCCCAATCCTTGGGACGGTATGGGACGATCAAACCCTCCTGTTTCAAGACTTCATGCGCCGGGGCGCCGGCACCCAGGAAAATATCGGCATCCGGTTTCCCGGCCCAGGCCCTGACTTTGTCCACGCAGACCGGCCATCCACCCGGTCGCACAAAGGTGATCTCCACGTCCTTGCCATAGGTCTTTTTGTAGTATTCCTTGAAACCTTTGTTCAGACTGGCGGATAATTCCTTGTAGACGGGGCCGACCCAGCCGATTTTGTCGGCCGCCTGCGCCTGCCCTGCAAGAACCGGCAGAAGCAGCAACCCCATTGCAAAAACGGTAAAAATGGTTGTAGCCAGGATCTTTTTTCTCATTGTCTCCTCCTTTCGTGCTTTTTGTTGGTGGGAGTTGAAACCTAAATGATAGCAATATTTCTGAAGAAGGATTTGGAAAAAAAGCGCTGAGGGTTTATCGGGCAACACCAATAGCGCATGGTTTCAGATATATGGAAATTGTAATTGCATATGTGCAATTAAAAAACATTTTACACAAAGCACGTACTTTTATGTGCGACTGGAATCTGGCTTAAAAAATGGAGGAATGTTTGGGATCTGTAGGTAAATAATGAAAATGCGGTGCATAGTCAAGTACGAAAAATGATGCGGATAAATGCTAAGCATTGAAAGGACAAACGCTATTGTCCAAAAATCGCCGAAAAAAGAAAAAAGGGGGCATGACGCCCCCCATTTAATTTTCTTGAAAGTTAAATTGTGAGATTAATTCCAGCAACCGCCACCGCCACCATAACAGTCACCACCGCCGTACATGCCGCGGCCCATGCCGCGTCCGCCTCGGCCATAGCCCTGGCCGCGATATCCGGATTGGGGAAAATCCTTGCGCATCTTGATGCGGTGATCAAGACGTTTTTGATCCAGTTCGCTTTCAAGATTGGAGATTTCTTTTTGCAAACCAGCGGCTTTTTTAGCATTCGGTTCCGGTTTGGCGATCTCGCTGCGCAGCTCGAGTTCCTTTTGATACAGCTTTTCTCTGAGATCGGAAGTGGCTTCAAAAAAGGCCTGGCGTTCCTGATTCAGCTTCGTCATTTCTTCTTCGCTCAGGTTGCTCTGATAGCCCTGTCCGCCATAGCCTCTCGAACCGTAACCCTGACCCTGGCTCCAGCAATTTCCGCCTCTGCCGCCGCCGCGGCCCCAGCCGGCAAAGGAAGTTGCTGCAATTGCAAAAACAGCCACAATGATCACGACCATAAAAATTTTACCTGTTCTGTTAAAACTCATTTTTTACCTCCCTGATTCAAAATTTCGTCCGAAATTTTGAATTGTTATTGGTTATAGGCTGTTGAAATTTATGCTTCCGAAATTAAATTTTGTCATATGTAAATGGCAAGAGGCGTGCCAAAAATCCAAAGCATAATGAAGAAATTTTTCAACCTGTTGAATTTAATAGCTTTAATTATGTGAACATTCGCTTACCGGTTATCAATAGTGGATGTTGGCAGTTGAATAAATCAAAAAAATGGATACAATTTATCCAGACAGATAGCTTATTGTGGGTATTTAATATACAGATAAAATGCCCTTAGGCTTTTTTAACTTTCCGGTTGACCTGAAGATTTAAAGAAAAACGTATTTATATCGCAAGCTTAACCTTTCATCCCGCTTAGGAAACATTAGAATGATTGGTCAATCGGAAAGTGGCACCTGATTTGCTCTAAAAGTTTGCTATGTTTACCAAGTCAAAAAACAAAAAAATCTGGACCGGGGTGCCGCCCTGGATATTAATCGGAGCCGTGGCTGTACTATTGCCGGTGGTGGTCTTTATTACCCTTGAAAACATCAACCGCCAGAAGGAAAAGAGCATTCATCTGCTGCTGGAAAAAGCGGCGGCCTTGATCCGATCCTTTGAAGCCGGTACCCGCACCGGGATGATGGGCCGACAATGGGGGGGATTTCAACTTCAACAACTGCTGGCCGAAACAGCCCAGCAACCCGATATCGTTTATCTGATGGTCACCGATCAGTCCGGCAAAGCCATCGCTCACAACAGCCCTGAGCAAATCGACCGCGTCTATGGTGCCGAATTGGACCTTAAAACAATATCCGGTGCTAAAAACCTGCAGTGGCGTCAAATCTCCGGGCCCGATGGCCAAAACGTATTTGAGGTATATCGCAAATTCATCCCATCCGGCCCGCCCCGGGGAAAAGGCATGATGCGTCGCCACATGCAGATGACGGGACGCCAAACGCCATCAGCCGGGCAGCAATATGAAGATATTACAGATTCAGCCCGGATTATATTTGTGGGGCTGGACATGCGGTCAATTGAAGAAGCCCACAGAGCAGATATACGGCACGCCGTTGTCATGGGAGCCATCCTGTTGCTGGTGGGTTTGGCCGGATTCACGCTTTTATTTCTGGTTCAAAGTTATCGCGCTACACGGGCATCGCTTTCCAGAATAAAGGCCTTCTCCGATAACGTAGTGGAAAATGTGCCCATTGGTTTACTGGCATTGGATCATGAGGGTAAAATTGCCGCTTTTAACAAAGATGCAGCAGCCATCCTGCAGCTTTCGACGCCGGAAGTCATTGGTCAGACGGCTCAAAATATACTCCCGGCAAAACTTTTAAAAGAGATCGATAGTTCCCAATCACAAGATGATGTCATCGAAAAGGAAATTGAATGCCCAACCAAAAATGGGAAATTCATTCCTTTGGAAATCGGCGTTAGCAGCATCAAGGACGATAATGATATCTTTGTGGGCAATGTCCTGCTGTTTAAGGATTTGACCGAAGTCCGCACACTCCGACGGGAAGTTGCCCGCAGCCAGCGCCTGGCCTCAGTCGGCAGGCTGGCGGCCGGGGTGGCACATGAAATCCGTAATCCTTTGAGCTCCATCAAAGGATTTGCTACCTATTTTAAAGAAAGATATCCGGATCGACCGCAGGATCAGCAGACCGCAGCGATTATGATTCAGGAAGTCGACCGCCTCAACCGGGTCGTGGGCCAGCTTCTGGAATTTTCCAGGCCCATCTCGATAAAGCCACAAAAAACGTCGCTCCAGATGCTCGTCAGTGATTCCCTTAAGCTCATTGAAGACCGAGCCGGCGAGAAAAATATATCGGTCCACGCCCAGAATAATCCCCGGGTGGATGAAGCGCGAATCGATCCGGATCGGATCAACCAGGTTCTGTTAAATTTATACTTAAATGCCATTGATGCCATGGACGAGGGCGGGAAACTCACCGTGGATCTTTTATCAAATGGTGAAAGCGGTGACATCCAGATTACGGTTTCCGACACCGGCTGCGGTATCAGCCCGGAACATCTTGCCAAGGTGTTTGATCCTTATTTTACAACCAAGTCCAGCGGTACCGGTTTGGGGTTGGCCATCGCTTACAATATCGTCGAAGCCATGGGCGGCAGTGTAAAGGTAAGTAGCCATAAAAACCAGGGGACAGCCTTTATCATTACAATACCCGATGCGAAAGAAAGCAATCGCCATGACTGAAAAAAGCACCATTCTGGTTGTTGATGACGATCACGCCCACCGCACCATGCTTAGCACCCTGGTCAGCGGCTGGGGCTACAACGTCTCGGAAGCGGACGACGGGTCGACGGCCATTGAAAAAGTGAAGGCATCTTCCTATGATCTGGTGTTAATGGATGTCCGCATGGTAAGGGTTTCCGGACTGGAAGCCCTTGAAGCCATCAAATCGGTTAATCCGGCCATACCGGTGATTATCATGACCGCCTATTCAACAGTGGAAACCGCGGTGGCCGCATTGAAACAGGGGGCCCATGATTACCTGACCAAACCGCTGGATTTTGATAAACTACGCCTGACCATTGACCGGGCCATGGAGCACACGCGGCTCAGGGAAGAAAACCGGATGCTGCGGCAAACACTCGGGCAAACCTTTAACAGCCAAAATATCATTGGTAAAAGCCCCGCCATGCGAATGCTTTTAGAAACCGTGGCGCAGGTGGCGGCGTCAGAAGCTACGGTTTTAATTTCAGGGGATTCCGGGACCGGTAAAGAACTGATTGCCGGCGCCATTCATTTTAACAGTCTGCGAAAAGACGGCCCTTTTGTAAAAATCAATTGCGCCGCCATTACGGAAACACTGCTGGAATCCGAGCTTTTCGGGCACGAAAAAGGCGCCTTTACCGGGGCCGATCGCCGCAAAGAGGGCCGTTTTTCACAGGCCCATGGCGGCACGTTGCTTCTGGATGAAGTCAGCGAAATGTCGCTGATGATGCAAGTAAAGCTGCTGCGAGCCCTGCAGGAAAGAGAATTTAGCCGTGTTGGCGGGGAAGATACAATTCAGGTTGACGTACGGGTGATTGCTGCCACCAACAAGGACCTGAAGGAACAAATCAACAAAGGCGACTTTCGCGACGACCTCTACTATCGATTGAATGTGGTCGAACTCAAAGTGCCGCCATTACCGGATAGAAAAGAAGATATACCGTTGCTGGCCCAGCATTTTCTTGAAAAATTTGCCGCCAAAAATCGCAAAGAAATAAAAGGATTTACACCCAAGGCCATGGACAATTTAATCCGCTATAGTTGGCCGGGAAACGTTCGTGAACTGATGAACGCCATCGAGCGCGGAGTTGTACTGGCACGAACCAATTACCTGGACGTCAGCGATTTTCCGTTTATGGATGAAAAGATGGATCAAGACTCGACCGATACGGCCCAGCTTTACATGCAAGGAGATAGGCCTCTGGATGAAATTGAAAAGGCAGCCATTTTAAGCACCCTTGAAGCGGCCGGCGGCAACAAAAGTGAGACCGCCCGCCGCCTGGGCATTACCCGCAAAACCCTGCATAAAAAGCTGAAGGCTTATGGGGTAATGCAGTAAAGACAGAGGACAGATCACAGAAGTCAGAAAACAGATAAAAACAACCTGCTGCTCAACTGCAGGACCTTCAGACGCTTCTTTCTGTCTTCTGTCATCTGAGTTCTGTCCTCTGAAGCTTAGAATGTAAACCTTTACAAGAATGATGGCGTCCTTATTTTAGAAAAAATTGCAAAAGCATGTTGAGAGGAAAACAATGGATCAGGCAAATTACCATATTGTTCATTGTTCTGAATGCGGAGCGGCCAATCGCATACCGGCCGCAAAGACCGGCAGTGCTGCCAAGTGCGGAAAATGCCATATGCCCCTGCCGACTGAGCAACAAAAGACCGCTGCGGGCGAAGCCGTCAAGCTGCGCTGCACGGATTGCGGCACGAAAAATAAAATTCCGGCCGCTAAAATGGATGCCGGAGCCAAATGCGGTAAGTGTGGTGCCGCGCTAAAAACCGAAGCGCTGAATGAGCCCCAGCCGCTGATGATCACCGACACCAATTTCGAAGACAAAGTGATGCAATCGCCGCTGCCGGTACTGCTGTTTGCCTGGGCGCCCTGGTGCCCGACTTGCGGGGCCGTGACACCCATCATCGATGATTTCGCCGCCCAGACCAAAGGCAAGGTTCGCGTGGGCAAGGTCAACATCGATGGCAGTCCCGGGCTGGCGAACAAATATAATATCATGAGCGTGCCTTTTCTGTTTATTTTTGATAACGGTCAGATGAAAGAAAGCATGCCCGGGGGGCTGCAGAAGCATGAACTGATGATGAAAATGTCCAAGTATATATAGAAACGGTTTTATAATCCTCATCTTTTGCCCGACAGCCGTGTTGCTCGTCCTCGAAATTCGCTTACGTACTAGTAGTACGCGGCGCTTTTTCTCCTCCTCCCGCCTTGCTGTCAGACAAAATCTAAGGCTCTAAAACCGTTTCAAAAAAATATTCAAATATGTTAGCAACCATTTATCATTTATCTTACAATTTTTTTGGGGTGATATCACCTCTAAAAATAGCGCAAACGTTGAATCGAACAAAATCTAAAGGTTTTTGGATTATGTTATGGTTAAAAACTTTTATAATTAGAAATAGTCGTCGGCATTCGAAATATTTAATTTATAAAAAGTAACCAAATGTAAGCTATTTCGTGCTTCTACCTTTTCGTGCTTTCGTGATTAATGAATTCAATATGACATCGGAAAATATAGAAAAGCAGATCGCAAATAAGATTATTGATATCTTGCGCGGTGGATTGGCGATCAACGCGGATACGCAGCATTATATTGATTCCACCTTCTCCCATCCGACCATCAGGGACTTTGCTGAACTGCTGCAGGATGAATCCAGCTGTGAAACCGATTCATTGATGGAGTTGCTCTTTTACCCGGATGAATCCGTGCAATTGCAATTAGAAGACCTGTTGGCGGATGCTGAACTTCAAAAAGAGGATGAACAGGTTATTCGGGCGCAGGTGTGCAGCCAACCGTTTCAAACCCGCATTCGTTTTCGTGACGGCCGGGGATCCCTGAAAATGGCGGTCAGCCCAAACCATGTCGGTGTATTTATCGAACGCCTGAATCTCACGCGGCCGCTGGATCATAAGATCCTGGCGGCAATTGGTCAGCAGGTGCAGCCCGCTCTGCAAACCCGCTGCAAAGTCAGGCTGCGCAACGCCAAACCAATCACACCGGCCTATAAAATCACATTCTTGAAATCATTTTTTGAAAAAATGGAACTGGATGATAATGCTTTTTTTGAGTATCTGGATTTTACCTTAAGTTTTCTGGGTGATCTTAAAAATGAGACCGATATTTTTAAAGCACTGATGACCTATAAAAAATTATATTTTCAAGGCCTGCAAAAAGCGGCTAAACTCGACCAGCAGATGGCAAAACACAATGTGGAAACGCTTTTGCTCAGCGGAACCCGTCTGGCGTTCATGGATAAGGCCGAAGCCCGCAAAAAGATCCAGATGATCGATCAAATCAGCCTGGCGGTTTTTGGTAAAACAGACTTTTTTGATTTGACGCCTGCTGACGGCCAGTCGATGACTCTGGAAGGTTTAGCGGATATCGACCGGTTAATCAAAGAATTCAATTAGAGGAAGTGTTATGAAATCGACCATCAAAAATTTCCTGCCCCACACAATGATCATGCTCGCCGTCTTCATGCTGGCGCTGGCAGGTGGACAAAAGCATGTAAACGCAGAAGCCATTAGCAGCGACCTTACCGTAGACCAGATTCTGGAAAAGGTCGAAAACAAATATGCCAATTCAAAATTTAGTGCAGATTTTATCCAAAAATCCACCATCAAGGCCATGGATATCACGGATATGGCCAACGGCAGGGTTTATATTAAATACCCCGGCATGATGCGCTGGGAGTACGAACAGCCGGAGCAACAAATCATTATTACCGATGCGGATAAATTGTGGATCTATCGGCCCGCAGACAATCAGGTGATGACCGGCAACGCTCCCACTTTTTTTCGCGACGGCAAAGGCGCCAGTTTTCTATCAGACATTCGCGTGATCCGACAAAAATTTGATATTTCCCTGGAGCAAGGATCACCCGCGGAAAGAGACCTGTTTCATCACCTCAAACTAATACCCCGGGAAAAAACGCTGGACATCGCAGAGATCCGCCTGATGGTATCCAGACAGAGCTCTAGCGTGCTGCAGATCATCACCCTGAATTTTTACGGCGATGAAACCCGCATCGATCTGCTTAATTTTGTCTTCGGGGGTAATCTGGATGACTCGCTGTTCAGCTTCGACATTCCGAAGGGGGTGGATGTACTGCAGCTTAATGAGTGATGTGAGGGCATCACAGGCATTCCGAAATTTATTTCTCAAATAGGTTAGACGTACAGGTGACTAAAGTAAGGAGTGATCTAAAGTGACTAAAGTTGATGAATTCTATCTTTAATATAAAAGATGGAGCGCAGCGACACCAGAATTTTAGGCACTTTAGCTCACTTTAGGCGTTTTAGGCACTTGATCAGATCGCCATAATGGATCGAATCTTAATCCTGCCATAGAAAAATGTTCACAGAGAATCCACAACTTCCTCGGGAATGTCCGCGTTCGTATACACCTTCTGGACATCATCACAGTCTTCGAGAGCTTCCATGAGCTTAATCATCTGCTCGGCTTCCTTACCTTTTAAAAAGGTGGTGGTTTGCGGCAGCATGGTCACTTCGGCCACGATATAAGGAATGGAGGCACTGTCGATAGCTGCTTTAACCGCTTCAAAATCTTCGAGCGCGGTGATGACTTCAAAATTGCTGTCGTCCTCGCGAATATCCTCAGCTCCCGCATCCAGCGCCGCCTCCATCAAGGCTTCTTCATCCGCGGACTTGTTATCAACGGCGATATAGCCCTTCTTATCGAACATCCAGGCCACACATCCGCTTTCCCCCATATTGCCGCCGGCTTTGCTGAATATGTGGCGGATATCGGCTACGGTTCGATTCTTATTGTCAGTCAGAGATTCGATCAAAACCGCCGCCCCCCCGGGACCATAACCTTCATAAATGCTTTCTTCGTAGTTGACGCCCTCTAACTCTCCGGTACCCTTTTTTATGGCGCGTTCGATATTGTCCTTGGGCATATTTTCGCTCTTAGCAGCCTGAGTGGCTGCTCTGAGACGCGGGTTGGCTTCAATGTCCCCGCCGCCCATGCGTGCGGCCACTGTGATCTCTTTGATTAACTTGGTAAATATTTTCCCCCGTTTGGCATCGGTAGCGGCCTTTTTGTGCTTGATGCTTGACCATTTGCTATGACCCGACATGGTTGCCTCCTCTGCAGAGTTCATTATATTATCATAATGCGCAGAATCATATAGCGTATTTCTTTTCTTGAAGACGGAATAATGGAATTGTGGAATAATGGAATAATGTTTTTAGAGACCATATTTCGCTGTTCCATCTTTCCAAAACCCACCATTACAGCATTCCACTATTCCATTTTTCCAGTCTGAAAAACGGATTGCCGATTGCTGGTACGCGACTATTTCTTTGCAAAACCAATACCCAGGATGAAGATCTCCTTGCTTTCCTTGCGGCTGCTCCGGGGTTTGAAAATGCGATGTTGGCGAAATCGGCTTTTAACGGATTCTGCGAATTTCTTAAATTCTTCACCC
>JAHEIW010000109.1 GCA_024639185.1 Deltaproteobacteria bacterium
CAATGTACGATTTGATTGCGTCACGCTACGATCAATTTATCAGCGATCTTCAAACCGTCGTCAATATCGACAGTGGCAGCCATTATCCCGAGGGCCTCAATCAGGTTGCCGCTTTTTTCCAAGAGCGCTTTGACCGGATCGGATGGAATACCACCCGCCATGCGTTTGATGACGGCCGGGTGCCGTGCCTGGAGGTGTCCAACCGGCCTCTCGATGGCGCCGATGCAAAGTTGGATCTGCTGTTTATCGGGCATATGGATACGGTTTTTAAAGAAGGCACGGCGGCCGACCGCCCCTTTGCGATGGATGACAAACGGGCCTACGGTCCGGGGGTGTGCGATATGAAAGGCGGCCTGGTGACCATGCTGCATGTGGCCGAAGTACTACAGCAAACCGGCACGGCGGATGATATCGCCATCGCCATGGCTTTTAACAGCGATGAGGAAATCGGCTCGCACGTTTCACGCCCCTGGTATGAGAGCCTGGCAAAAAAAAGTCGTTGCGTTTTTGTGTTCGAGCCCTGGCGAGCCACCGGCGAGCGGTTGCTGCACCGCAAAGGCGGCGGTGTTTTTTATGTCACCTGCCACGGCAGAGCGGCGCACGCCGGGGTTGCCCCGGAGGACGGTGCCAACGCCGTTATCGAACTGGCCCATCAAATCCTGGCCATCAAAGAGCTGGCCCGCATCGATCGCAGCACCACGGTCAATGTCACTGTGGTTTCAGGGGGAACGGCCGCCAATGTGATCCCGGATCTGGCCAAAGCCAGTGTAGATGTGCGCATCGCCGAGCCGGACGAAGCCAAAAGAATCGAGGACGGTTTTAATGCCCTTAGCCAGAACATTCAAACAGCCGATGTCACCGTTGAGGTGTCCGGGGGGATCAATCGCCCGCCGATGGTGCCGTCTGAAAAAACGCTGCAATTATGGGAGCAAATCAAATCCATCGGTGAAGCCATCGGCATCGACATGCGCTTAACGAGCACGGGCGGTTGCTCGGATGGCAATTTTACCGCTTCAGTGGGCATTCCCACCATCGATGCCATGGGGATTCGCGGCGGCGGCTCCCACGGTCTGGATGAATACATTGAGCTGGACAGCATTGTACCCAACGTTCATCTGATGTGTGAAATTGTCAAAGGATTTACAGACGGCCGCATATCGTAAAAACGCACCCCTGAATAGTCGATCGGGTTAAATTTTATACATCAAGGATGAATCATGGGAAACCAACGTCTTTTATTGCGTACTTTTATATGGCTGCTTTTGTTTGGCCTGCCGCTTTCAGCTTTGGGCGCTGAGAAGGTCACGTCTCATCAAGAAGGGGCTCATCAACTCCAATTAGATTTGACGCCAGAGGAAAAAATCTGGCTGGCGGCCCACAAAAAGATCATTGTCGGCGGCGAAACGGATTGGGCACCCTTCGATTTTGTTGATGAGACCGGACAATATGCTGGTCTGGCAAATGATTACCTCAAGGTTATTGGCGAAAAACTGGGTATTGAAGTGCAGATCGTCACCGGTCCTTCCTGGGATGAGCTTTTGGCCATGATGCGCAGTAAAGAGATCGATGTGCTGCCGGCCATTTATCATTCCAGGGAACGGGAAGCCTTTGTCCATTTCACCGACCCCTACCTCAAGTTAACCGAATTTATCTTTACGCGCAGTGACAATCAAAACATTTTCAGTATGGTTGACTTACAGGATAAAACCATCGTCGTTGTCAAAGGATATACCATTGAAACAGAGCTGCGTTCGAATTATCCGACATATAACCTGATAACAGCACCCACGATTCAGGATGCGCTCAAAAAGCTCGTTACCGGTGAAGCGGATGCTTTTATCGGCGATATCATATCCACATCTTACAATATCAAGGAACTTTCGCTTGTGGGCATCAAACCCACAGCGGCTATTCCCTTTCGGGGGCCAAGTGTCCACATGGCCGTTCGAAAAGACTGGCCGGAGTTAAGAAATCTGATCGATAAAGCGCTCAAAGCGATACCGGCGATTGAGCATGATTCCATTAGAAACCAATGGATTTCATTTGCCGAAAAAAAGATCGAGCAGAGCCGCCCAAAAGTCATCCTTACGGCCGAGGAACAGGCCTGGATCGAACAGCATCCCGTAATCCGGGTACATAACGAAAAGGATTGGCCCCCGTTTAACTATTTTGAATACGGCCGCCCGCGGGGGCTGTCCATTGATTACATGGGTCTAATGGCTGAAAAGCTGGGCATCGAGGTCGAGTACGTCACCGGGCCCAGCTGGAACGAATTTCTGGGATTGATAAAGCGCAAAGAGCTGGATGTAATGCTCAACATCGTGAAAACCGAGGATCGCCAAAAATATCTTCTATATACGGAACCGTATATAAAAAACCCAAATGTTGTCGCTAGTTATGAGAAAAACGCCTATGAAAGCATCGAAGCACTTTCCGGAAAGATTGTGGCCTTTCCCAAGGGATTTTTCTACGAGGAAGTGCTGACCAAATCCTTTCCGCAGATCAAACGTCTGCCGGTGGAGGATACCCTGGCCAGCCTCAAGGCCGTGGTCTTCGGCAGGGCGGATGCCGCCCTCGGAGAGGCGGCCGTGATTCGAACCCTGATCAGTAAAAATATGCTTTCGGGCCTTCAGATTTCAGGCGAGGTGAAACTCGGAAATCCCGACCTGACGAATCTACGGCTCGCGGTGCGGGATGACTGGCCGTTGCTGCAATCAGCGCTGATGAAGGCCATGGCCGAAGTGACACCCCGGGAGATGAACCAGATACGGCAAAAGTGGCTGGCAATCGATAAGAAGGACGCATCGCTCTCTGATGCCTCTGCCGGAAAAATAACAATTCCCCTCTCTGCAGAAGAAAGGAGCTGGCTGGCAGAACACCAAAAGATCCGTTTTACGGGAGATCCGGACTGGCTGCCACAGGAGGCATTTACGAGCGAAGGACAATACATCGGAATCGTGGCGGACATCCTCGACCTCATTGAGGCCAGACTCGGCATCATCTTCGAGCGCGTCCCGGTTGAGACCTGGGATGAGGCTGTGCGCCTGGCGGAGGCTGCCGAGGTTGATATCCTGTCAGAGACAACGAGCTCGGAGCGCGACACGCTGACTTTCACCGAGTCCTACCTCGATTTTCCGGTAGTGATAATCGCCGGACAAGGGGCTCCACCTATCTCAGATCCCGGTCGTCTCAAGGGCAAACGTGTGGCTGTGGTCAAAGGTTACGGGTATGTGGTCCCTTTTCGTCAGCAGTTCCCGGATTTAGACTACGTTGAAGTGGAGACGGTTCGCGATGGCCTTATGCGCTTGTCTGCAAACGAAATCGATGCCTTCATCTCTGCCGCTCCAACTGCATACTATTTGATGTCCGAGCTTGGACTGACGAATCTAAAGGTTGTCGGTTACACGGGGCTTTCCATCGATCTGGGATTCGGCGTCCGCAAGGATACGCCGGTGCTGGTCAGTATCCTCAACAAAGCCCTGGCCAGTATCACCAAGGGAGAAAAGTTTCAAATCCGCCAGAAGTGGGTTCCCGTTATAAATACACCCGCTCCGCAAAGCGCCATCTCGATTTCATATGGCCGTCTGATTGCGTATGGCATCGCAGTATTCCTGATTCTCAGCTTACTCGCCTGGATATTGATCAAAACCATTCAAAAGGAGCAGATTGCGGTCAGTTTCGGATCACGCTGGTTTAGAGGGCTTGTCCTGGCCGGTTTGAGCGTTTTCGTGCTCATCGTGGCCTTCCTGGGGTGGTATATGCTCGAGCGCAACAAGACAGAGCATCTGCAAAGTGTGGACGAAAACCTCAGGGAGATCTTATCCGTCAGCCATGACCGGTTTGACCTGTGGTTGAAGCAAAGAACTTCCTATCTGGCACGCCTGGGGCGTGATCCGGAATTGGTGGTCATCACCAAACGCCTTTTGCAGGTGGCACCCGGTAAAAAAGCTTTGCTGGCATCGGGTGCCTTGAGGGAAGCGCGGACTTATTTCCAAAACACAGAGGATATTTTTCCCAATATCGGCTTTTTCGTGATTAACCCGGAGCATGTCAGCATCGGCTCCATGCGGGACGCCAACATCGGCACCCGCAATCTCATTTCAAAACAGCATCCGGAACTTTTACAGCGAGCCTTTCAGGGAGAGGTGGGCTTTGTACCGCCCATAACATCGGATGTGGATCTGGTTCCCTCATCCAAACCGGATAAGGCCAGAAAGCCACCGACCATGTTTTTTATCGGACCTGTCCGGGATACGGATGGACGGGTCCTGGCTGTGATGACCCTGCGCGTGGATCCATGGCAAGATTTTGCACGGGCCCTGAAGTCTTTTGAGGGATCCCGCGAATCCTATGCCTTCGACCGTAACGGCATCATGCTGTCTTCGAGCGGATTTGAAGACCAACTGCGACGCATCGGGCTGCTGGCCGAAGACCAGTCCAGCGCCCTTCACATTGAGATTCGCGATCCGGGCGGCAATATGGTCAAAGGGTTTCGCCCCGACATCGAAAGATCGCAGCAGCCGTTGACCCAAATGGTATCGAGCGCCTTAATCCTGCGGCAGCAAACGGAAAACACCGGAGCGGGCCAGAGTCACTCAACGGTCGAGTCCAACATTGCAGGATACCGTGATTACCGCGGTGTACCGGTTTTCGGCGCCTGGCTCTGGAACACGAATCTTGACATCGGGCTGACGGTAGAGATCGACGCGGATGAGGCCCTGTTTAATTATTCCCGGACGAGGATGACGATTTTCAGTATTCTGGGATTTACCCTGGTTCTGTCTGTAGGCGCGATTTTATTCGTTTTGATCATCGGTGAACGCACCAGCCAGGCGCTGATGCGTGCCCGGGACGAACTGGAGCTGCGTGTGCAGGAGAGAACCGCCGAGCTGCGCAAGCTGTCGCAAGCCACTGAAAACAGCCCGGCTTCGGTGGTGGTTACCAATAAAAATGGAACCATAGAGTACGTCAACCCGAGATTCAGTGAAGTTACGGGATATTCAGCCGATGAGGCCGTCGGACAGAATCCAAGCGTATTAAAGTCCGGCGATCTTCCCGAATCCTATTACAAAGAACTCTGGGATACGATTCTTGCCGGTAAAATTTGGCGCGGGGAATTTAAAAATAAACGCAAAAACGATGAGGAGTTTTGGGAAAGTGCCTCCATATCGCCTATCAAAAATGAAGAAGGTGAGATCACCCATTTTGTGGCCGTCAAAGAAGACATTACGGAACAGAAGAAAATACGGGAATCATTGCGCCAAAGCGAAGAAAGGTCCCGCCTGCTTTTGGAATCCGTGGGCGAGGGTATTTTCGGCGTCGACCTGGATGGGAAAGTGGCCTTTATTAATCCGGCTGCTCACCGAATGTTGGGCTACGATCCAGAGGAGCTTATCGGCGAGGAAATCCACGATAAAATTCACCATTCGCATGCAGACGGTTCGCCCTACCCGAGAAGTGAATGCCCCATGTATTTAACCCGTGTTGATGGCACCAACCATTATATCGCCGACGAGGTGCTCTGGCGAAAGGACAGCACCTCTTTTCCAGTTGCATACTCGAGCACACCGATAAAAAAAGACGAGCAGATCGTCGGTGTTGTCGTTACATTTATGGATATCACCGAACAAAAACGTACTGCAGAGGTCCTAAAAGAAAAGGAAGCTCAATTGAGCACCGCTGTAAACAATATGGTCGGTGGAATTTTCATGATCGATAAAGACATGAATTTTCAACTCACCAACGAACAATTCCACCAACTATACGATTTTCCCATGGAAATGGGTAAAAAGGGGATGCCGTTTATTCATTTTTTGCATCGGCGTGCTCAGAGAGGGGATTATGGCCCAGGGGATCCGGAAGAACTCGTGTCAAGCCGTCTTGAAATGTACAAAGATCCAGTACAAGCCCAAAATATTACGATATATGAAGATAGCCTGCCTGGCGATAGAACCACGGAAGTATATCGTGCGCCAACCGAAGATGGTGGATTTGTGTTTGTAATCAATGAAATTACGCAACGAAAAATGGCAGAAGACGAGCTGAGAATTGCCAAAGAAACTGCCGTTGAAGCCACAAAAGCCAAAAGTGAATTTCTGGCGAACATGAGTCATGAAATTCGCACGCCCATGAATGCCATCATCGGAATGGCACATCTGGCCCTGAAAACCGATCTGACCGCCAAGCAATACGACTACCTCAAGAAAGTAGACAGCTCCGCCAAGTCGCTGTTGGGGATTATCAATGATATCCTGGATTTTTCAAAGATTGAAGCCGGCAAACTGGACATGGAGTCGGTGGATTTCCAACTGGAGGATACCCTCGACAGCATTTCAACCCTGGTGAGTATTAAAACCCAGGAAAAGGGACTGGAATTGCTTTTTAAGACCGATCCAGCAGTGCCGACCGCACTCGTCGGTGATCCCCTGCGTCTGGGGCAAATTCTGACTAATTTATCGAACAATGCCGTAAAATTTACAGATACCGGGGAGATTGTTGTCTCCACCGAATTGGTCAAAAAAGGCAAAGCACAGGTCACCTTGAAATTTTCGGTTAAAGACACAGGCGTCGGCATGACCGAGAAACAGGCAGCCAAGCTGTTTCAACCCTTTATGCAAGCAGACTCATCTACCACGCGCAAATATGGTGGCACCGGATTGGGATTGACAATCAGCAAGCGATTGGTAGAGATGATGGGTGGTGAAATCTGGGTGGAAAGCGAGCAGGGCCGGGGCAGCACCTTCAGTTTTACCACCAACTTTGGTCTCGGAAAAGAAAAGGCCAAAAAACAATATAAACCCGCATCTGAACTGCGCGGCATGAGAGTTTTGGTGGTGGATGACAACGCCACCTCAAGGGATATTTTACAGGAGATGCTGGAATCTTATACTTTTGATGTCGCCGTGGCTGCATCCGGACCAGAGGGAATCTCAGAGCTTGAGAATGCGGCGGGAGACAATCCTTTCGAATTGGTGGTTATGGATTGGAAGATGCCGGATATGGACGGTATCGAGGCGTCTAAACGAATTAAAAACCATAGGGGTTTAAGCAAAATTCCAGCCATTATTTTGGTGACCGCTTATGGCCGTGAAGAGGTCATGCAGCAAGCGGATGAAGCGGGGCTCGAGGGTTTTCTCCTTAAACCGGTCAATGCATCGATGCTTTTTGACACCATCATGCTGGCATTTGGCAAAGCAGTTTCTGACACTTCGCGGATCGTGCAAAAATCTGAACAGGAAGCCGGCGTTTTGGGAGATATTCAGGGGGCTCGCGTGCTTTTGGTAGAAGATAATGAAATCAATCAGCAAGTAGCAATGGAGATTCTGCAAGGTGCTGGGTTCAACGTTACGATAGCAAATAATGGTCAGGAAGGGGTCGATGCCGCAAAGACAGACCCATATGATGTCATCCTCATGGATATTCAGATGCCGGTGATGGATGGGTTAACAGCCGCTCGTGAAATCCGAAAAGACAAAAAATTTAAGCATTTGCCCATTATTGCGATGACCGCGCATGCCATGGCCGGTGATGAGAATAAAAGCTTACAAGCCGGCATGAACGGCCATGTGACCAAACCCATTGATCCCGACAAGCTGTTTTCAACTTTGCAGAAATGGATAAAACCAAGTGAGAAACGTGTCCAGGTCGAGCAAACGGAAGTCCCCGTGGAGCCAACGGGATCGGATACGTCTATCCCTGCAGAGGATGAATTGCCGGAAGCTTTGTCGGGATTTGATCTGGCGGATGGTTTAAAGCGATTGCAGGGAAACAAAAAACTTTACCGCAAGTTGCTTTTAAGTTTTGCTACAGACTACAAAGGGGTAGCAAATGAAATCCGCCAGACGCTTGACACCGAAGATTTTGATCAAGCCCACAGTCTGGTGCACAATCTCAAAGGAATGGCCGGCAATCTGGCGGCCACGGCGCTTCAGACAGCCGCGGTGAATCTGGAAAAGCTCGTCAAAGGCGCTGAAGAGAAAACCCCATCAGTAAAGGAGCTGAATTTAAAATTCTCAGCGTTTGAAAACGCCCTCAACCAGGCCTTGGAATCGGCCCAAAGCCTTGGTGTATCCGCTAAAGAAAGCACCGCAAAGCTATCCGCTGAAGATCTTGTAAATATCTCCACTGAATTGTCTGATGATGTTACCAAACGCATCCGCGATGCAGCTGAAATGGGAGATGTTACGACACTGAATGCCATCGCAGAGGAGATTAAAGGTCAATCAGATTCTTGCATGCTGCTTAGCAAGCAAATTGCTCAGATGGCGGACGACTTTGACCTGGATGGTATCCAGAAATTAGCAGATGATCTGGATTCTTGCTAACTTTCCAGTTTTTTGATTGCTGACACCTGTAAAGACTGCGTTAAGGCACTAATTTAGAAGCCGTTAATTGATGGGAGAAAGACGAGATCTATAAAATTACCTTATAAACGGTGAACACGAGATAGCGGGCTGTAACAAGCTGCTCAGCCACACACTGAAATCTGAATACTACTTTCGGGCGTGAGTACTGCTGATATTCTCTGCTTGCGGAAACCGCATGAAAAGATGCAAGCGTACTATCTGCTATTGCTGGTTTCCAGCCCAGATCCCGCAGGCCTTATGCACATTCATCGGGATCGACCATTGGGCAAAGCCCGTGATGAGTGTTGTAATGGTTAACATCGTGAAGCCGTTCGAGAGACCCCGTGCGGCACCCGCTATGCCCATCAATAGACAGGCAACGGCAAGGATCCGTCTGGGCCCGAAGCGGTCGCCGATTGGGCCACCAATGAGGCCCACCAGAGTACCCAGCACAGAGCCGGCGCCCCATATCCAGCCGACCTGCACGAGACTCAAATCTAATTCGGCGGAAATTTCCTCAAACAATACCGGCAGCGACATTTGCGGAATCGCAACAACAAATGTAAATGTAAACGTAGATATTGTCAGAACCAGCCATTTGTAAGATTCGGATTGGCTATGCGCTGCCTGTGCGTTCATATGAGCTGACTGCTTCCCCCGAAACAGACAAAAAAGCACGAATTTCGACAAGCTCATTCGTGCCTCTCCATTGGATCTGTCTTCTGGTTACTGTCTTCTGGCTTCTGTTATTTAGAAAATATCTTTGAGGCTTTCTCGATATCCTCCGGACTGAAAACAAACAGACATTTTTCATCCGGTGAGGAAACCGACCCGTACACATAATTAATATTAATGCCCTCTTCGCCGAATTTTGAAGAAATGTTGGCCAGCTCCCCCGGCCGGTTGTCCAGCTCGAGGGCAATCACGGGCATGACATCAAAAATAAAATCATTTTTGGACAGCAGGTCAACGGCCTTGTCCGTATCGCCAGCCAGAAGACGTATCAGAGCAAATTCGACCGAGTCTTTGCGCATCGAATTATAGCTGGCAGCTGAAGCGATGCGCTTAAGTGATTTTCCCCTGGCTTTAAACAGCTCCTGGACATAGGCTGATGCATCCTGGATCGTGACAGCATCGATATTAATACCGGCCTCTCCGAACATGGCTGTCAGCCGCCCGAGCTCGCCGGGTACATTTCTCAAAAAAAGGGATATCTCCTGTCTGACCATTATCTTCTCCTTAATAAAGTCGCAGCGCAATTTTATTTAGTTTTTTACCCCATTTAAAATAAAAAAAGATATAAGTAGGGGCGGGGTTAATCCCCGCCCGCATAGTATCCGGGTTAATTACGCGGGGAAAAATCCTGCCCCTAGAGATTGAAAATTGCCTGTTTTAATAGGTCGTTGACGGAATATATCGGAAATTAAGGCTGGAAGTCAACATTCTTTAAATCGAAGCCAAAAAGCCTTCGGAAAGATGTGCTGGAAAAAAATAAGGATTGGAGCTCTACGCTTTGTCGCTTTGGTTTTAGCGCTCTACTCTATGCGCTATGCTCCATACTCAAAGCCCTATACGCCATGCTCTATGCTCTATGCGCAATGCCATTATTCCTGCGGCCCGCTGTATAGCTCTTTGATTTTGGCCCGATCCGGGGAGCCGTCTTCCAGCAGGGGAAATTTGTCTACAAAGTCGACATAGCGCGGCTTTTTATAGCTGGCAATGTGCTGGCTGACAAAGGCGGTGAGTTCCCGATGATCCAGTTTTTGTCCTTTTTTTAAGATACAAACCGCTTTGATGCCTTCTTTCCAGGTCGGATCGGGAACGCCGAACACAACGGTTTGTTCAATGGCAGGGTGCGCTAAAATAGCGCGTTCAACCTCGGCCGGATAAACGTTCTCGCCGCCCGGTTTGATCAACTCTTTTTCGGCCATACGGCCCTCGTACCACAGAAAACCGTCTTCATCAAAACGGCCCAGGTCGCCGGTATGATGCCAGCCGCCCCGGAAGGTGTATTGCGTGTCCTCGGGCAAGTTCCAGTACCCTTTGAATACCATCGGGCCTTTGACGGTGATCTCGCCAATCTCGCCGGTACCGACGGGCTGGTCATTGTCATCCACCAATCTCACATCGGCCAGCTCCAGAATCTGGCCGGCCGAACCCGGACGGTCGTCGTAACGACCCAGAGTGGCCATGGCCGATGTTTCCGTCTGGCCGTACACGCAAAAAAAAGTGCCGCCAGTGACCTGCTGATATCTTTCGATGGTTTCCGGATTTTCAATGCCCTTGACAGTCCTTAGAGATGTGATGTCCTTGTCGGATTTCTTGTGCGCATCTAAAATAGACGATAGAATGGGTGAGAAATCATACAGAACCGTGACCTTTTTCTCATCAATCAAATCCACCGCCTGGGAGGCATCAAATTTGCTCATATTGATACTTAGCACTCCGGCGTGGAAATTGCCGGTGGCCATGAACAGGCCGGCAACGTGAAACAGCGGCAACAGGTTTAAATGCACATCATCAACCGACAAATTAAACAACAGGTTCAAGCTGATATTGGCGGCAACCACATTACCATGGGTTAATAGCGCGCCCCGGGGCCTTCCGGCCACAGCCGCCGTATGAATGATCACCAGGCCGTCATCTGAGGCCACATCAGCCGCATCAAACTCGCCCGAATTATCCAACAGGGTGGCAAGTGCAGTAAATTCGCCGTCTGCGGGCTTTAAATTGAAAAAGTGCGCAACCGAAGGCAACTTGTCCTTGCGCTCCTGGGCCAGTTCCTCAAATTCAGTGTCCACAAAAAGAATTTTGGGCTCACAGTCGTTTACATTAAACAGGGCTTCATCCACCGACAGGCGCCAGTTGATGGGCACAACAATGACGCCCAGCGCTGCAGCGGCGCCGTAGAGCAGAAAAAATTCCAGACTGTTTTTGCCCACCGCACAGATGCGATCGCCTTTTTGGAGGCCCAGTTTCTGCAGACCACAGGCCAGATGATCCACCTGCTCTTTTATATCCGCAAATGTCAGCGTTCTTTCGTCATCAACTTCAAACCACGCCGGCCGACTACCGAAGTTTTGTGCGTTGCGTTGAATCACGTCATAGAAGGTCAAATCGTAAAGGCCCATAATTTAATCCTGTATAATTGAGGGGTCGGGGAGTTTTTCATTCAAATCTATATAAATAGCGGAATGAATGATCGTTTGCGAAAACGGCGCATTGTCTGAGTGCATTAGGGGTCGTTGCAAAGAAACAAGGATTGGCGCGGTGCCAGCGACCGCAACCCGGATCCAATTTCCAGCGAACTTATGGTGATCATATCCTTTACTGTTATTTTGTTACGAGCCCTTATGCAAGAGTTTGCGCGGGTTTCGCAGGCGATTATTCATGTAGCTGCTCAGTCAAGAAATCTACCTGACGCTTCAGGTATTTATCATCGTTTATTTGGTGGTAATCACCGGACACGGCGCTTTTAAAATCACAAACTGAGCCGTAGACCCGAGTATTAACTTGCTGGTTCTGGATTTCTTTTCAATTCCGACAAAAATCTGGTCGATTTGATTTTCCTCGGCGAATCTCACCAGATCCTCACCGGGTGTCAGACCCCGGGCCATCTGGTGAGTTTCGCACTCAACACCCTGTTCTTCAAAAAAATCTTTGGCTTCGCGCAGATTCTGTTCGGCTTGATTGATATCTTCAACTTTCTCCCCGGCGCCGCCTTCCATAGATGACATCACAAAAATCCTGGCATTAAATGTTTTCGCAAAATCCCGTGCCAACGATAAAGCCGCCTTCGCTTCAACAGAGCCATTATAGCCGACCAAAAATTTCAT
>JAHEIW010000307.1 GCA_024639185.1 Deltaproteobacteria bacterium
AACGGTAGTCGCATTTTGATTTCTTGCGCTCGATATGTGCGTTAAAGCATCGGCCGCAATGATAAATGCGGTCCATCGTCTGGTTTAAAATATGTTCGGCTGAATGCATGCGGGGGTCATAATTTTTCATGTGATACAAACCTTTTTTTGTCTAAATCTTGAATGAAACCGCGAGCAGCCCTTTAAAAAAAACGCTCCGCCCGGCGCTAATTTTGTCATTTAATTCTTGAGCGATACACTCTGTTGTGGTTGCGGCTTATTCCTTGCGGCTGTTATTTTCCCGCTGCTCACCTGCGCTCCTTTTATATTAATCGATTTCAAGCCGGCAAGAAAATATTTGCTCAATTCCAGCGATATTTCGTGTTCATAAATCTCACCCTGCGGACTGGTCCCTCTGATCTTCCCATCGTAAAGAAAAGATTGCAGCAGTTGCATTCCGGCAATCCTGCGATCCGTTGAATGGACGATCTCATCGGCGGCAGGTGCGGGATCCGGCAGTTCAAGACCGCTATCGACGATAGATTTCATGAAATTAATAATGCGGCTCAAGCGCAGCAGGGTTATGGTTTCCAGACGGCTGGTGGTATGCGACAGGGGCAGGGCACTGGACCGGTAACAGGAAAACGTTTCGGGCAGCAAACCCAAGGCGGCACACCGGGCGTAGTCTTTGCTGCCCGGTGCCGGATAAAAAACGGAGGTGCCGACCAGGATGCGGCGCCCGGCAAGATACAATAAATCCGCCACCGAATCGCCCGGTTTTTGAAACGGGGCCCCGACAATAATATAGCCGACTGCCTGTAACCCGTATGTGCGGGCCAGCTCTAAAGCCCGCTCAAATGCCCGGCGAACATCGGGACGCTGAAATCGTTTCAGTTGAGCGCTTACCGTGGTCCCCAGCGACAGGTTCAATGTCTTGAACCCGGCGGCCCGCATGGCGGCGGTGACCTGCCCATCCAGTGTTGACGGCAGTAGGCCGTTCATGGCGCGCAGCTCCGGCAAATTCCCGTTGAAGCGTTTGCGGATGGCTTCTAACAACTGCAAAAACCAGGCGCGGTCCAACGAAAGATTTTCATCTTCAAAATCGATAAATCCGATATCGTTTCGGTCGGCGGCACTCTCAATCTCACGGATGACGCCGGCAACGCTTCTTCTGCGATGAAGAAAAGCTGAAGAGGTCCCCATCGAACAGTACGTGCAGCTTAATGGGCATCCCCGGCTGGCAACAATGACCGTAGCGGCTTTTTTATTGCGGCCGTAATAATGCTGATTCAACAGGTCTGTTGCCGGTAACGGGTAATCATCAAGGTTGTCCATAATAGCTGTTTGGCCGACGTGCAGGTTTCCATCGGGTTTGCGAAAAACCAGGCCGGGTATGTTTGTGAGTTCTGTTGCGTTGCAGAGCGCACCGGCCAGCAGGGGCATTGACACCTCACCTTCACCTCGTAATACAAAATCCACTGCCGGTGCGGCCATCACCTGGGCGGGCAGCTCGGTTGGGTGGTGACCGCCGATGACAATCTTGCACTCCGGATATCGTACCTTTATGGCCTCGGCAGTTTGGATAGCATCGGTTGCATAGGCTGTAAAAAGAGAGGAAATGCCCACCAGAAACGGACGCGCTGCTTTAACCTGCTGCGCAATGGCCTCAAAACTGCGGCCGTAGTGCCTGTAATGATGAAACAGGGCAAAGGGTGACCGATCGGGCCTGGGAAAATAAGTGCGCAAATATGACATTTCAACGGGCAGATCGACGATCCGCGATTGCCGGGTGGCCAGGGCGTCCAGAATCTGAACCGAGAACCCGGCTGCCTTCAGACCGGCAGCGATGCTGGCCAGCCCATAGGGAATGGTGCGCTTGGCTGTTAAATAAAAATCGCGAATCGGTGGTTGTACGAGCAGGATATCACGTCTTAAATTTTGGAGTGATGGCGTCATGGTTTTTTGGCGTACTTCGATGATTTGCTTGACGTGCTACTTTTTAGTGGTTGTAAAAAAAACATTCTGGTATTCGAAGGTTTTTTTCTACTGCCACTTATACCGCAGTTCCGTCATCCGGGAAATTAGTATTGAAAGCGGTGAAAATGCAATCATAACTTCGCATTAATTTTCATGCAAGATTCAGGTTATATATCTTTTCAACAATGGAATAAACTTATGATTGGCACGGGGAAACGGGAATTTTTGATATTCATCGATGCGGATCCAGCGAAAAGCCACCGGTCCGCGTAAAGACACTCTGCCGGATACATATTTGCAGCAAAACACGTCCATGATAATTTTAAAATGCGTATAGGCGTGCTTGACCTGTGTAAGATGCTGATCGATTTCCACCTTCAGAGCAACTTCCTCTTTGATTTCTCTGATGCAGGCTGCTGCGGCCGACTCGTCATCTCTGATCTTGCCGCCCGGAAATTCCCATAAGCCGCCCAAAAGCCCTTCAGTTTTGCGCCGGGTGATCAGTACCCGGTTGTTTTTAAACACAACGCCAACCGCAATGTGATATAGCGGCGTGGCCATGCGTTTCTTGCGTTTTGGGAAATCAGCCGTCTGCCGGGATTGACAGGCCCGACAGCCTTTATTCAGCGGACAGACATCACATGCGGGATTCCGCGGTTTGCAAACCAGGGCACCGAGCTCCATTATGGCCTGATTAAAGGTGGCCGGTCGCCGCACATCCAGTAATTTATCGGCAGCAGATTTAAAGGTATTGTTGGATTGGGGCTGATTGACCGGGGCACCGATTTTATGCAGGCGGGCCAGCACGCGTTTGACATTTCCATCGACGACGGCGTATGGCTGATCGAAGGCGATGCTGAGAACGGCAGCCGCAATATAATCGCCCACGCCGGGCAGACTGTGAAAAGCGGCCCAGCGGTCTGGAATCTTGCCCCCATGCGCCTGCACGACCATCTGTGCGGCCCGGTGCAGATTGCGCGCCCGGGCGTAATATCCCATCCCTTCCCATAGTTTAAGAACCGATTGCAAATCCGCCGCTGCCAGGCGTTTGACGCTGGGAAATGTTTTGATAAAGCGGCGGTAATAGCTTAAAACGGTATTGACCTGGGTTTGCTGCAACATGACCTCTGAAACCCAGATGCGATACGGATTGCGGCTTCGCCGCCACGGAAGGTCGCGCTGATTTGCCCGATACCACTTTACCAATCGTTTTCTTAGATATTCAAGATCCTTTTTCTGCATGCTATTAACAATGCCTGATATTCGGCAGGTATCGACTTGTTTTCCTAACG
>JAHEIW010000308.1 GCA_024639185.1 Deltaproteobacteria bacterium
ATGACACAATAGCCTGAGCTCCCGCTTGCGCGGCAAATAAAACCAGAGCGGCAATCATCAGGCCAGACTTAAGCATTATCCGTATCACATCTTGTGCTGCTGGGTTCTTTGTACAGAATTGAACAGGTTCACTTCAGGTATCGTGCATTAACCCATCCGCGCTCGCGCATGTCAGTTATCATCTCAATCTCGCACCAGCGAGAACTGCCTTGCATCTGGCAATTGAGGCGGCGCACCCGGTCGCCGTTACCCAGCTTGCCGATGATCCGGTAATTCGTGCTTGGCCCGCTGCGCACGTTCAGCAAATCGCCCGAGGAAACGCCAGTGACGCGCATCACGTCCCCGCCGCCAGAGGGACGAGAACTGTCCCTAGTGTGGCCTGGTAGGTAGGCGTTCTGCTCGCGGCCTTCCACAAAAAACCTGATCATCCGGTTTCCGTCGGGCGCGTAGGAGCAGGCAAAGCTTTCCATTCGGGCCTCAAGATAAATGTTGCCATTGATCGCATGTGTCCCATCAACACGCCGGCCGTTATACTTCATGTCGGTTTGGGCTTCGTAGTTGCGGAAATAGCCTTGCGCGGCGTGGGCGCATTCACCAAGCATCAACCCTTGTGACTGTGCCTGAGCGGGGGATGCCACGACACCTGCAAGGGTCAACCCGGCCATAAAAGCCACGACGGAAAAGTGGCGAAGGGAAAGGAGGTTTTGAAACATGATCATATTCCTTGTTATGGTCTTTTTCCTAGGGGTTTGTTCCTTGTGATTTGGTCCGACGCTACTGTGACGGTCAGGCCTCATAACAAACGACATCGGGTGTTAGGGCCTTATCACAAATGAATGCGCCTCTATCGATCACTTCTTCGGCCAGCAATGTCGGTGTACTTGCGCCGACAATCATGAAAATGGATTCTGATTGATAAACCGCGTCGCCGCGCGCAATATCCAGTTGGTTTCTGACCCGCCGAGTTCATCCGCGCGTTCGCTTTGCGCCAAAGCCATAAACGGCACTCCGAGCAGCGTGGCGCAAAACGCAAGGTTAGCTAATTGCACAATGCTGGGCGACATAAGAGCCTCTCCCCCATCATGAAGATCCCCGAATGGCACGGACGATCAGGATCAGCGCGATAGCACCAATCAGCATGGCGATAAGGGATCCTGCCGTCCCACCGAGAGAGATGCCAAGCGCCGGAAGAACAAACCCTGCAAGAATCGATCCACCGATCCCATAGAGGATATTACCCCACAGCCCTGAGCCGCCGCCCTTGACGATCAGGCCGGCCAGCCAACCAACAACCGCGCCGACGACAACAGCGATCAGAAGGCCAAGCGCGCCTCCGATGACCGCTCCAACCTCAGCGGCAACTTCATCCTGCGCGACGGCGACGGTTGCGGTCAAGGTCAGGCCTGTGACCATAATGATTGTAGCTTTCATGTGTTGATCTCCATGTAGACGGGTGTCGCTGAAGCTGCATTGCCTTAGCTTTCTTCCGCAAGTCGGTTCGTGTGAGTGCTTCCTCCTACCAAGTTATAGCTTATGAAAAAGCGCGTGATTGGCCAAGTGCGCAGATACCGTACAGTGATCAGCCCCACCTTCGCTGCGCTGGTCACGAGTGACCGGTTCGGGAAACAGCGTGGTTCGTTGCGGGCTGGATGAACCGTTAATGTGCGGGACGAAGCGGCCTCCAGAAATCCGATAGAAATCAAATCGTAAATGCTCGCATCAAAAAAGTGGGTACCGCGTGCGCCACATTTCACCAAATACGCCGCTTGCGATCACAGTCGGCCGTTTCGCAGGTTGAACACCTGCCCACTGGAATTCGTGCCGCAGATCACGTGCCGGTGTCCGGATGCGAATTCAATGTAGTAGTTGTCCGAACCTTCCTGGCCTGCATTGATCACATGGACGTCGTGCTTGCCAACTCCCCAGCTTGCCGCCGCTTCGTTTCGGCAACTTCTTAGCGCTGCGACCGGTACTTTGGTTCCTTGAATGTTGCGCTGCTTATGGGCGAGACGGTTGTTGCGCTCCTTCTGGCCGGCGTCATAGCCCTGGGCGTAGTCGTAATTGCTATGCCGAGAGGCATATGGCTCGTTGTGAAGGCCATCGCGATATCCGCGCTCGAATCTTGCCGTGGCATTCGAGTCGGCGGGTTGATACCGCTCATGATAATGGTTCTTGTTGTGGGCCAGCGCTGCCAGGCCGAGTATGGCGATCGCACCGAGGGCATTCTTTTCGTCTTCACTCAGGGCAAAGGCTGCATGTCCAGACAATGACAGACAAACGGCCAAAGCCGACGTGGCGGCAAGGATATTCTTCACTTCTCATTCTCCCGAAAAATCAATGGTCAATCGATGGTACCGGCGATTATTCTCATCAAATATATGTGTGTCAATGCTTGCTGGTCCTCGGAAGAAATTCCTCACATCAAAAAAAGGGTTTGCTCTCGTCTCCGTACCGCGCAGACGCACCACAGAATATCTGGCCTGGAAAAGCAGTTTATGGAGGGGATAGATGGGTCACCCGCAAAACGGGCCTCGCCATGGCGTTCAAACTGATGATGTAGCGCAAACCAAATGGCGTAAACTCGACGGGGCAAACCGCGTCCCCGAGATCATCGAAGGGATTGAATTCAAGGACGGGATCAAGCAACTTCAAAACGCCGCCTGATTGCGCCGACACCAACTTTTGAGCATAGCGCCCAAAACTGGCTGACTACAATTCAACAAAAGAAGGAGATCGAAAACCATGTTAGTGAGAACAGCTGTCGTCTTAGGAGTAAGTTTCGCCGGACCTGCTCTGACCAAGAATTAGAACTGTCATCAAGCCAACTCCCCTCCTCGCAGTCAATGTAATGGCCCAATTTTAGGGGTAAGGACACACCACCTAACAAGGCAGTCATCCGACTAAATCGCTCAGATAACGATTATGATCCCAAAGCTAGAATTCATTGTTCCCATCAAGTTTACGTCTGAAGACTGGATCGTTGTACGTACACCACGCGCGGAGACGGTAGCAATGGTCCAACTTGGATTTCTTGAAGGTTTACAGTGGGACTGATGATTGAGGAAAGCATTCTTTTAACAGCCATCATCGGTCACTTGGCGCTTCAGCTGTCATTTGTTGCACGGGCGCTCTTGAGATCGCATCGCGAGGCATCTTCTCGTGCAGCCTGGGTACTAATCATTCTCACGTTGCCGACGATTGGGATGATCGCCTACGTGCTTTTCGGTGAAACGAGCATTGGGC
>JAHEIW010000309.1 GCA_024639185.1 Deltaproteobacteria bacterium
AAACGAGAAAAAACAAAACCTCACCTCAACCGACAACGGCGGAAGGCGTTCCGGGGGGGATCGTCGGACCTACTCTTACACCATGCATTTTCCTGAAAGGCGCAGCGGAGAAGATCGGCGCAAAAAAAGAGATCGTCGCAAAACACCGCGCTACCAAATCCCGTCAGAATAGAAAGTAGACTTTGTGCGAAAGCGCCGTGGCGATACCGCCAAATCAAAGAAAAGATAAAACTTGGAAATTACCTGTTTTTTTGATAGAGTCGCACTTATTGTGGCACGTCTTGGCCCCGATACTGCGGTTGGAAAAACATCGTGTCCGGGCCTGCTGCTCGCTGCAAAAAGCCGATTAGACCGAAGCGTTAATTCTTGACAAAAAGCAAATTTTATGAATTAATTAGTGTAGTTACTTATTTTTCGTCAATAATTGATGCGACATAAATCAAGCACAAAGACTCAATCGGCACGACGAATCCGCGGGTAGTCGAGCTGATCTAGCGGTAGACGTTACAGACAGGCGCGGCTGCACGAATTGGGCGCATTCTCTACGATGCCCAAAAACGGAAACGCATGTGCCGTTTTGGTTGTGATATATCCAAAATGGATGCCGGTTGCCGCCTTCATAAATCCGGCAGTGGCCGAACGTTGGACGGATACGATCATAAGATAGTGCAGCCTTAACCCGTATCGGATCTATCAGCATACCGGGTTTACCCGCTTTTATTTTTCAGGGGGAGAGCAGCTTTGGCCAAACATACTGAGATTTCTTCAACAGAGAGACTTCTCGAGCTGATCCGCACTGACAGCGAAATAGATTTGGAAGACGCCGGCGAACCGACACAAAGACCTGGCCGCAGCCCCAAGTCATTTGCGCGCAGTTTCATTGGATTCGGAAAGAACGTCACCATCGGGGTGGATATTGGTTACGATGATTTAAAGCTGGTAAAGCTGAAACACACATCGGGCCAAAGCCACGAGTTAATCGAATATGCCCGGGTGCCGTTTGATCCGGAAATTCCCAGAGAAAATCCAGAATTTTACCGCTTTTTAAGACCCACCCTCGAAGAGTTCTGCGGGTCGAACAGAAACGCCGACATGTGGTGCACCATCTCTTCAGCCCGCGTGGAAACCCGCCAATTCCGCATCCCTAAAGTCTCTGCACGGCAGGTGCCCAACGCCATCTATTGGACCTATCAAAGAGAGTCGGCTTTTGATGAGGACGAAAAACTTTTTGATTTTGAAATTCTCGGTGAGGTTGAAGATGAACAACCGGTTAAAATGGATGTGCTCGCCTACACCGTTCCGCGAGATGAAGTTCTCGCCCTGAGAGATATGTTTGCCAAGGCCGGATTTCCATTATCGGGCATATCCATCGTCCCTTTTGCGTTTCAGACCCTGATGCGAACGCGACGGGTCGAGGCCATGGATGAGTATGTCGCCAGCCTTTATATCGGACGGGACTGGTCGCGCATTGATATTTTTCATAAGGGCAATTTAACGCTGTCGAGGGGCATTAAGGCCGGTGTGCGAACGATGATGGAGTCCCTGCAAAAGGAAATCGGGGGAGTGCGTAAAGGTCTTTCCCTGGTTAAATCGCCGGATGACGATGTCGGCCGGATTCGGGCCGTTAAGAAAAAGCTGAAACTCGATCTGAAATCAGCCCAGGAGTATTTCTTCGGATATCTTCGCGCGCCGGGCGTCGGCGAGGCTAAATCTCCAAAACTGGACATCGATGAAAACAAGGTGTTTCAGATGATCCAGCCGGCTCTGGAGCGACTGGTGCGGCAGGTGGAGCGCACCATTCGTCACTACGCCCTGAATTTTGAAAATGCCAAAATCGGCAAAATATATATTTCCAGCGGCGCAACACCGCATCAACGCATCCTGAATTATATCGGCGAAGAGCTGGGGATGCCCACGGAAATATTAAATCCGTTTCAGGCCAGCTCTAACTTTCTGCCCCAGGTGCCGATTCCGGATTCCGTATCCGAACAGAGCTCCTTTGCACCGGCGATGGGAATGGGACTGGCGAATAATTCAATAACACCCAACTTCTTATTCACTTATAAGGACAAGCGCAAGGCCGATCGTAATCAGCTGGTCAACCGCAGCGTGTTCGCGCTCTTTGCAATTCTGATGATTGCCTGTGTCGGATTTTCGTTCTGGCAGGAGCGGGGTATACGGAAAAAAGAAGCTCGAAAGCAGCAATTGGCCAATCAGCTGGAGCAGTATACCCTGCGGGTCGATCAAAATTTGATACTCAAACTGGTTGAGCAGATTCGCCAGAAAAACAAATCCAACAGGGCTATCGGCCAAAAATATTTAAATCTTGCCGTGATCAGTGAAGTTGTGGATCTGACGCCGCCCAACGTTCGGTTGCTAAGCATATCGACACAACTGGGGCCGTTACCGATAAAGACACCGCCGGAGAAAGCCAAGGGAAAAAAAGTGGCACCGGTAAAAAACTCAAAAGTTCTGATTGTGGAAGGTATTGTCCAGGGAGATCGTCTCACGCTGGAATCGACTCTGGCCGGATATTTAATGGAGTTAAAGAATTCGCCCTTATTTGATCAGCCGAATATCAGCAGCAAATCATTTGAGTATTCGGGTAACAACGAGGTCTTGCGGTTTAAAGCTCAATTGAATCTGGTATAGTCGGTCACGCAGCGAACCCTACAAAGAAGAAATACAAAATGGTAGATAGGATAACGACAAAACCATTAGCCCAGAGCATGCTGATACTAATCGTATGCGTGGTGGGCATTTTAGCTTTTATGTTGCTGATCATCCTGCCGTCTGAAAAATCATCTAAAGAATTGGACCTGGAGATCTCGAAACTGAACGCGCGTATGGAAGAGCAGCGCATACTGACACCGGTTTTTCACAGCCTGCTCAAACGCTCAAAGATTGCGCCGCCATCGGATCTACCCGTGCCGGAACGCACAAAATTGACTTACGGCAGTATCAATACCATCTCAAACGTTTTTCAGGATATCGCTGCGCGTCACAACTTAAAATTAGAAGAAATTAAAACCGATGTCGGTTCGATGGTGCAGGATACCGGTTATCTATCGATGCAACTTCGACTCAGCGGCGATTTCTATAAATTTCGTGAATTTTTAGTTGATCTGGGCTCGATTCCTTCTCTGGAGCACATCGAGGAAATTAACATACGACCGCTGGAATCGATCCGAGAACTTGACATTAAACTCTGGATGGCGCAGGAATAAATCCATTTTGGATT
>JAHEIW010000310.1 GCA_024639185.1 Deltaproteobacteria bacterium
ACATCCGGGGATTCGGCTTCATCATCTGAAATTGACCCCCAAATATTGGACCATTTAGGATTTGAAAATGCCCGATTAAACCCGATCATCGCTGAGATTTCCACATCGGTTGAAAAACTAGCCACCGAATTTCAATAAATCATTACGATTGTGCCCAAGTCGTTTCAAGCGGCCAATTTTAATTACACTTCTATATCCTACCCTTCACAAGTCCTGCTGCTGGCCTCCAATAGGTGAAACCTGAAACCTTTTGGCAGCGAGCAGCCAGAGGCCAGAAGGGAATAGAAAAAAACTCTTGCCCATTAAATCATTTAGCGCCAATATATCAAAAACGAAACCAGGACGAGAGGGATTCCCCCATGTCCCAGTATGATCTGACTGAATTTTTAAAATTATCGTCGGTTCTCAACTATAACCTGAGTGCCGCGTCATTAAATCGCTATAACGTCATGATGTATATCATCGGCGGCAAGGCTTTGGATCAGAATGCTTCAAAAGACCGGGAAAAAAAAGGCCTTATCATGGACGCGCTCGGCTATCTTTTCAGTGCCTACCAGCAGAAAAGACGTCATCTGGGCCCCATGGCGGTCTTGCATCCCTTGCGGGCGACGGCCATTTTTGCCCGCAATCAAAAGCGGTTGAACATAGTCGGGCTGCTGAGCGTTTTGTTTCATGATATTATGGAGGATATCAATTCCAATGATTTCGATGCGGGTCAGTGGTTGGACATGGAAGGCCGGCTTTATAGCCTTTTGGAGCGCATGCCGGATGAAGCCGAAGCTGAGCTGCTGAGTTATATTATTGCACTTACGCGAACCGAAAGGGAATCTTATTATCAATATATTGGTCGGCTGCTGGAAAGTGCGAGCGATTCACCGCAACTGGTACATGTTAAATTAGCCGATCGTCTGGACAACACCCTGGACATGCGCATCGACCTGGAAGATCCTTTGGCGGGCATTGATTTTTTTAAAAACGTGTTTCAGCTCATGTTTGTCAATAATTATCGCGGGTATGTTCCCTCAAATGAGCATTCCCCGGCCTCGGCCATGAACGGTGCCCGTCGGCTGCACCAGCTGTTTAAAAATACCGTTTTGCTTTCCCTGATTCGGCAGCATCAGCCCATCGGCGATGACCAGGCCCTGCGCGTGCTTTTTGAGGCCGTCTGCGATGCCAGTTTAAAAGAAGCGCAAAGAACCCTGATGCATCTACTTGGCTACCATTTTAAGGCGCTACCCGAACAGCGCAAACTGATTTTAGAAGCCATGGACTATTGTTTTAGCGGCCGAATTGATCTGGTCACCAAGCCGGATCGCGAGCAGTTGCTCGACGGTCTGTTTTCAACCTATTTTGCTTCCAATTTTAAAAAAGTGCTGCACCGTCAACTCGATATTTTATATCAAAATAAACCCCTGATGATTCAAGCCTCGATTGCTTTTGTGGTGATCTTTTTGCACTTTTTAAATGATGCCAAATATTATGTCCATGGCATCAGCTCCGAAGGCATCGAACCGCGATAAACGTTATCAGAGGTCAGAGGACAGAGGTCAGATGACAGATTGAAGGAAACCGTCTAAAAAAGCTATAGGAAACTTATGCTGATTCAAACGCTCCTAATTGTCTTCTGTTTTCCGACTTCTGACATCTGTTGTCTAGATTGCCAGATCACTGGGCACTTTCTCGTCAAAGTGCTTCAAACGCATGGCCATCAGGTGATTGACCATTTCGAAATCTTCAAAGGCCAGGTCGGGCTGTTTCGGATTGGATAGCATGGTTTCACGGCTGTGGTAGGCGGCGCCATATTCAGGATCGATCTCCAGAGCGCGATCAAAATCTTGAAAGGCCCGGGCAAGCTCACCCAATTTTTCATAGGCCAGCCCGCGTAAATGGTAGGCCCGAACATAATCCTGATCCAAATCAATGGCCCGATCAAAATCGGAGATGGCCTCAGGCGCCTTTTCCAATTTTAAGCGGGCTGCCCCCCGGCTGACGTAAAAAAGCGCCAGGGAAGCGTCATATTTTATGGCCCGTGACAGTAGATCAACACTTGCCTCAAAGTCCTTTTTGATATAGGCCGCAACACCTTCATCAAACATTTTCCGGGCTGCATATTTATTGGCCACGTTGTTTACCTCCGATATGGGTATACACATTGCTGTGATCGTTTTCATTCTGCCGCACGCTGGCAGAACAGGTCGCGAATCGGGGAACCAGCTGAAATTAATGCTAATATAATTCACCCCGCCTGAAAATATAAATAGTCACTTTCAGCGATATGTCAACAAAGGCCCGTAAGCCAGGCTTTCGACCTTACCCTATAATTAAAAAACTATTTGACATACCTATTTCGCCATACCAAATTGGTCCCACCTATTTTAACTTGCATGTTATTCCCTGATTCAGGTTTTGGTTGCCTCTATGACAGATGTATTTATCGTTAAGTGGATTTTTGCGTTTTCACCCATTCTGACGGTACTTGTTTTAATGATTTTTAAAAACTGGAGCGGCTCTCGAGCCGGAGCCGCCGGTTGGTTTGTTTCCTTGATCATTGCAACACTTATCTTCGGTGCTCATCCTGAACTTATTGCCCATTCCCAGATGAAAGGCGTTCTACTGTCGCTAAATGTTCTTTATATTATCTGGGCAGCGCTTTTATTGTATCATGTTGTAAATGAAACCGGTGCCATTCGCGCCATTGGTATCGGTATACAACGATTCAGTGGGGACAAATCCATCCAAATTCTCATCTTTGGATGGATATTTGCCTCTTTTCTTCAAGGGGTCGCTGGTTACGGCGTCCCCATTGCAGTTGTGGCCCCCCTTCTTGTTGCGCTTGGTTTTTCTCCTGTTGTTTCAGTTGCAGTTCCGGCAATAGGACATTCATGGTCGGTCACATTTGGCTCAATGGGGGCTTCCTTTCAGGCGCTTATGGCTGTATCCGGTCTTGAATCGTCCTACCTGGCGCCATGGTCTGCTGCGCTGCTTGGTGTTGCCACCTTTTTGTGCGGAATATTTGCCGTCTATGCATATGATGGATGGAAAATGGTAAAGCACAGTCTGATGGCAATTCTCATTATTGGAACCACCATGGCGGGTACTCAATATATTCTTTCCGTTTCCGGAATGTGGACTCTGGGTGGTTTCGGAGCAAGCCTGGCAGGTCTTTGCAGCGGCCTTGCTGTTGCAAAATTAAAAATATACAACCAGACGCCGCCTTCACAAACCCAACCGGAAATGAG
>JAHEIW010000311.1 GCA_024639185.1 Deltaproteobacteria bacterium
CAGCCCTCTCAAACCGGCCACGGAAGAAATATTCACGACCTTACCGTAATGCTGCTTGATCATTTGCGGGACGGCATATTTACAGCAAAAAAAAGTCCCTTTCAGGCACACGTCCAGGACTTCGTTCCAGGCTGTTTCGGTGAGCTTGCCGATAGAAAAAAGAGAGACCACACCGGCGTTATTGACTAAAATATCCAGCTTGCCGAATTCATCGATCACCCGTTCGACAGTTTCGCTGACCTGATTTTCATCGCGGACATCACATCTTAGACCGATGGCCTTCACACCTGCCGAAGATATTTCCGCAACGCTCTTTTCAAGATCATCGCTGCGGGAAAGAGGATAGGGCACCGTCTCAAGATCCTGACAGATATCTGCAATGGCAACCGAAACTCCTCTGGCAGCAAGGTCTCTGGCAACAGTCAAACCGATATTGCGTGCACCACCGGTAATTAAGGCGGTCTTGTCTTTAAAATCTGGTTGGATTTCCTTCACCATCCTTGAACAATCTTCTTAACCCATATAGCGACAGAAACCATACTCCAGTGTGAAGAACTGGGGCTTCAATTCAGCCATAGGCTCCCGAAGTTTTTCCAGCTCTTCTGCGGGGCCGTGAACTTCCAAACGCGTAATTTCGGCAATTTTTAGGGCTTCTTCCAGCAGCGGACCCACATTTTCGAGATGGGCCAACGCTCCATCAGCATCTTCATAGCCTTCGCGGCAAAAAGCCACATCTCCATCGAAACTGAATCCGTAGTAAAGGCATTTGGGCTCTTTTTTAGTATTCTCAACCATTTTTTCGCTCAAGGCTTTAAACGCCTCGAGTTTGCCGTTCTGAACTTTGAAATAGGGCACAATCGTACAGCACTTGTCTTGGGTTGCCATGGAATCCTCCTTCGTTTCGAATTAAATGTTTTAGACCATATCCATAGAGAATTAGGCAAATTTGGATTTGTCAAACCGGAGAAGACATTGCCAAATTACTTAAGAAGCCTATAACATGGCGTTGGGTGTAAATCAAGAATGTGGGGAAATTTGCTCTAACATTGCCAGAAGTCAGCCCAGCCGTCGGGCCGAAAAGTTTAAAAGGAGGTCAGCCCGTCTGATCGGGAAAGAAACTTTGACCTCGTAAATTTTCCGAAAAAGTAATCGATTGACGATTGACGAATGCCGATTGACGAATTAAGGAATTCTTTCTTTTTTGTTATTTAAAATAGCAGAGCGTAGCCTCCGGCTCACAGGGATTGCAGCGCCTACGCCTCGGCCTCCGGCCCATAGGGCATAAGACCTACGCCCCGGTGGGAGAGCGACATCCACAAATCTTCATTCTTCAATCTTCAATTCCCCGGTATAGCGGGATCACCGCTGCGCGCCGACCGGCTTGGCGGGGTAGGTCTATAGGGTGGTATTGAATTGCTTCAATCTCGCTGTATCATCATCAATTTTGGCCAGTTCTCTGGTTGCGCGGTCGAGTGGGTTTACTTTTTGTAAAGATACTGTTAAAAATTAGTTCGCTTCGCTCACAAAGCGCTATATTTCGATACTATCTGCACACAGCGACAAGATAGGATTTTCGCGGCGCTAACGCCCACATCAATTTTGATGAAATTATGATTGTGCCTGAGGATTCCCTGCTAAAATTTGAAATACCAGAGATTATCTATGGTTTGGGCAGTCTCTCTCAAATAGGGCTTAGTGCCAAACGATTGGGCGGTGAGAGGATTTTGCTGGTAACGGACCCAGGCCTCCTTGTTGCAGGTTGGGTGGATGAGAGCGTTAAGTATTTGAAAGAAGAGAATCTTCAATATGTCGTTTATGACAATGTGGTCACCAATCCCCGGGATTTTCAGGTGGAAGAAGGTGCACAGCTTTATCGTCAGAAAAAATGTGACGTGATTGTGGCGGTCGGCGGCGGAAGCCCAATTGATACGGCCAAGGGGATCGGGATATTGGCGTCAAACCATGGCAGAATCCATGAATACGAGGGCTGCAATTTGATCACCCAGCCCATCCCGCCTCTGGTTTGCGCGCCTTCAACGGCCGGAACCGGCGCGGATGTCAGCCAATTTACAGTGATTACCAACAAACGCGCCAATGTGAAGATGACCATCCTCAGCAGGGCCATTACACCGGACATTACATTGGTAGATCCACGTCTTCTGAAAACCAAATCTTCTGAACTAATTGCTGCCACAGGTATGGATACCCTTACCCATGCAATTGAAGCGTATGTCTCCTCTCTTTCATGGCCCATGACGGATCCACATGCCATTCATGCCATTGAACTCGTCGCTGAGCATCTAGTCAATGCAGCCAAAACAAAAGATATGACAGCTTTGGAGGGGATGTCGATTGCCTGTTTGGAAGCCGGTATGGCCTTTTCGAATGCCATATTAGGCGCCGTGCATGCCCTGGCCCATCCCTTAGGCGGCTTTTATGATATTCACCATGGACTGGCAAACTCTTTATTGTTGCCGGTGGTGGTTCGACAAAACATGGAACATGCGCTACCTAAGTTTGCCGGCATCGCACGGGCGTTGGGCGCTGAGACACGCGATAAATCGATTGATGCTGTCGCTCAGCAGGTTCCGGGACAACTTCAGAATTTAATTGCAAAATTGGGACTACCCACTAGGCTTTCTCAGGTTGGCGTCGATGAGGCTGATATTCCTCGCCTGGCTCAGATGGCGGAAAATGATATCTGTATGCTGACAAATCCTCACTGCTACATGAAAGCCGAAATAGAATCGATGTACCATGATGTGTTATGACCTGAATATTGCATAAAAATTAATGAAAAATTAGAATAATATTTAATAACAATAGGTTGTAATAATTTTGGAAGTAAAGAATAGCACCCAATAGGTAAAAAGGATGAAGACGGAATTTATCTCGTTAATTTTCACCCGTTGGGCGAGCCGGAGGCTTCCATATGCTGCGTTGCTAAGGGTTCGAAGTAAAGAACTACGACGTCACCCTTAGACGCCTTGCCTATGAAAGCCTCCGACTCGTGCAAAATCCAAGTATATGTTTAATCCATGAACCGCAATAAAAAAATACCTATGCACGATTTTAAAGGTATCGGTTTTTCAAAAATAGGCCATTTCAAGGAAGTGCGTGCCAAAATTAAAGAACTCGAAAAACTGAATGTCAAACTTGCGCGACGAGGCAATCGGCTGGAAGCAATTTTCAATAGTATGAGCGATGGCGTCACGATTTTAGATCGAAATCTAAATA
>JAHEIW010000312.1 GCA_024639185.1 Deltaproteobacteria bacterium
GAAAATAACATGGCTATCGCGCATCATGGTCGTTGCCGTGGGGTGGCCGTTGGAAAGACCATAACCACGATAATCAACGGCCAGAAAATTGATACCCAGCTGATTGACGACGGGGCCGAATTCATCATAATCAGCGACAATTTCGCCATTGCCGTGAAAGAAAAGAATATTCACAGCAGCGCGTTCGACGAGGTGAAATCGGGCGCCGATATGAATATCGGCTTCAACCGGGATCATGATGCGGCTTTTGTCTGTTGCCGAATCGGGTTGCCCGAATTCGGGACGCGGATGAAACAGGACATTTGATATGGCCGGTTGATCCAAAAGCGCATAATCTATTTTGCTTATATCAATCATCAAAGCACTCCCCGGTAATACGCCATTTGAGCGGCAATCGGTTTGAAAACATCCAGGACAGATCGACGCTCTGCTTGCGCAAACGGCGTTGCAGTGCGTCCAATGGCGGCCAGTGTTTCGACCTCCGCAGGCGACGCGCAACCCACTATGGCAACATCAATATCACATGACAGGGCGAAGCGGATCAGCATGTTTGCTGTGATCTGCGCCCGGGGTAAAAGAAAATGCGAGGCGCCCAGGGCTTTCATTCCAATAACGCCCAGCCCCTTTTCTCTGGCCGCCGGCAAGGTTTCGGTTAAAAACCCGCCCAGAATTTCCTCCACCGGATTGACCGGCAGCATCACTGTGTCAACCGGCCATTGCCGCAGTGCCTGTGTCAGGATATGGGGATCATGATGCCCGGTTACACCGATGGCGCGGACTTTACCGGCGGCTTTGGCATCCACAAATGCTTCCAGAGCGCCGCCGGCCCCTGATATCATCTCAAGATCAGCGGCGGTACGGACATCATGAATCTGCCATAAATCCAGATAGTCTGTTTGCAAACGCTGTAAAGATTGGTTCAGATCAGCCAGCGCGCCATCTTTGTCGCGGCTGGCCGATTTGCTGGCCTGAAATATAGCGCTACGGATCTGCGGGTGTTTTTTCCACAGGCTGCCGTAATACCGTTCGCTGTCGGCATAAACGCGGGCGGAATCAAAATACGTGATTCCCTGGTCGATAGCCGCCTGGATAACAGCCTGCGCTTGCGCCTCGTGCCCGTGAGTTCGCAGGACGCCTTCGCCGCCCAAACCTGTGCGGGTCACGGTTTGATTGGTTTTTCCGAAAAGTCTTTTATTCATCTGAGCCGGGCTCATGGCGCGGTCCTTTGCAGAGGGGGTCTGGTGGTATTTCAAGCATTCGGGCAGCGACCTCTTTGAGGATTTTAACAGCCACCATCGCGGTCATGTCCGACAGGTCGCGTTTGGGATTATACTCAACGATATCGGCGCCAACGATCGGGGCCTGCAGTCGCTGAATTAAATCGATCAACTGCCGGGTCGTCAAGCCGCCGGGTTCATGGTGAGAGACGCCGGGGGCAAAAGCCGGATCAAGAACGTCCAGATCAATTGAGAGATACAGCGGACCCTTCAATTGCATTCTGGATGCGTTTTTCAGTTGTGTTATGGTGATTATTTCCGTGCCGAAACGTTCGGCCTGCTCTTTCTGGTGCGGATTAAGCGTACGAATTCCGGCTTGAACCAGACGCGAGGCCAGCTTTTCTTCCATGATACGCGCAAAAGGGCAGGCATGCGAAAAGCGGTTACCGTCATAGCTCTCATACAGGTCCGGGTGTGCATCCAGGTGCACAATTTCGAGCCGGCCAAATTTTTTATGATAGGATTTTAAAAGCGGATAGGTGATGGCATGATCGCCGCCCAGCGAAATAAGCCGAATATCACGATTGAGCAGGTCGCTGGTGATGGCTTCAATGCTTTCAATTGCCTTTGATTCGCCGTCAATGTCGATGTCGCCCAGGTCAATAAACTCGGGCCGGTCTGCCAGGTCGATGCCGGATTCCGAGCACAGATTGCAAGCACCGGCGTGCATGACCGCGCGAATTTGAGCCGGAGCGTGGGCAGCGCCACGCATAAAAGACGAAAAGGCATCGAAGGGGATGCCAACAACTGCAACCGATCCCGAAGTTAATCTTTCACTTTTTTTTATCATTTAATCATCAGCAGCCGGAGTTCGGCACGGAACCATTACGGTTGCAGCGAGCGCACCGGCAGCACCCGGCAGCCTCTGTTATCATGCAAGTCAACGCTAAATGCACTTCCCAGGTTGAAGTTGAATACGATCGGCAGCCCCAGGGCCGTATCCGAGGTCCAGACAAGGATACAGCTGAGTCGAATTTGAGGAACAATTTTGACCGGATGGCCGCAACGCGTTTGATACCCCTGATATTTGGCATCCTCCACAAAAAGGCTTTGCAGCTCTGCGGCTGTCGGGAGGCGCCAGTTTTCATACAATTGCGGGATGGTGTCCGGAAAATCACCTGTCAACCAATCTTGAATCTGATTCCAGAAGATATCGGCCTGATTATCAGTTTTGGCCCACATGAGCCCGAGTTTGCGATCGGTGACAGTTCCATTGCCATGGTCAGTGAAACGCTGTTCTGCCCGGGTAAGGTCATAAATGCCTGACATCACCATCAGCAACAGGATAACTCCGCCGGCCAGCATTTTGGAGACGATTTTGTTCATAGTGATCAGAGGCGATATCGCCTGGGTAATTAGGGCTACAGCCAATAGACGCGTGTTGCACGCCGCTTAGTGGAGATTAGTAAAGAACATTGCCGGTGTCAACCCGCAACCCCGCCAATCATCGGGCTTTATCCTGGTGCTATGCTAAAAAGCAGCCGTTTCGATTCTATGCGAGTCCAGCGCGCAGACTGTTTTTGGAAGCCATCCATATCGCAATGACGGTCATCGATTTCATCTGTCTATCCGTTTAAGGGGGGTGAGGCACAAAACCGAAGTTTTCATAAATATTCCGGGCGACAGGTGAAAGAATGAAATCGATAAATTTTTGGGCGTTTTGAGGGTGCGCAGCATTTTTTAAACGGCAAATAAAATAGTTGATATTATCCCGCTGATCCAGCTGGCGGCCGGGTTCGATCACATCAAATGCCAGGCGGCTTGTGCGGGCCTGGACAGCTTCCGTCACCCAGACCGGTCCGACGTCCACCGTTTTCTTGGCAATGCGCAGCGGTGTTTCCCTGTGATGGACAAGGGTAAAAAATGTTGTGCCCCGGGTCCGTTTTTCTTCCATGATGCGTTTGACAAGATCGTTGCCGCCTGCCTGGCGATACATCTCGATGATGTGATAAGCAAT
>JAHEIW010000313.1 GCA_024639185.1 Deltaproteobacteria bacterium
AAAAATGGTCACATAAATAAAAATAAGCGTGTCCTCGCCCCATACCAGGATTTTAGGAGCGCCGGATGTAAACCCGTCATCGCCGATGGCATATGACCAGCGGACCCTGTTGAATTCGTCAACCTTATGGAGGCTGCTTCTTATGCGACCGTCCGCATTCCGCTGATTGGTGATAATATAGATGTTTCCATTTCTGGAAATGGCGGGGGTAGAAATAATGGCTGTCGATTGAGAATCGGAGGCAAAGGATCGACGCCAGCGCGCCTTGCCATCCTCTGAATTAAGCGCCACGAGTTCGCCGCCCACAGTGCCGAAATAGAGCACCTCGCGACCGTCAGAATCAACGCCAATAACCGGAGAAGAGGTTGTGATCTGATAGGGGCTGGAAGTCCACGTGGAAGATACAGCAAAGCCGCTTTCTACCGATTGGAAGCCCTGACCGGACAAATCGCCTTGAAAATTTCTCCAGCGCGGCAAACCATGAGTGGCACAGCCAAACAGGATGAACAGGCACAGGGTCCAAAAAGCGTTACGCAACAGTAGCCACATCTAAAAATCCTCTCTCAAAGATATCTACAGCAGGGGGTGGTCTATCTTGTAGACCGGGCGGACCTATATGTCAATATTTTCTTTATATTCGCATGATTAAGGACAAACTCGGCCTGATTAAACCAGCGGATATCCGGCCACTTTCCAGGCCTCCACGCCCCCTTTGAGAACTGTCGCAGCGCTGTAGCCATCTTTTATCAATTTTTCCGCCTGACCGGCGGCACTCGCTTCTTTCGGTCAGGCGCAGTAGAAAATAATTTCCTGGCCCTTAACCAGTGCCGGTAATTTTGCCAGCAGGTCGGAAAATGACAGCGCTCCTTCCAGATGATTCTTCTTAAATTTGGCAGGATCATCATAAGCACACACAAGCAGTGCCTGCCCGGAGGTGACTTTTTTGCGGGCTTCATTGGGTGAAATCCGAATTGGCTCGCTCATCTTATTGCTCCTTTTTATCGTACACGGGTTAATTTGTAGCGCTCAACTCAGGTTCCTGTGTTGAGCGTTTCAAACTAAAATATGGGTAATACTATACGTTTTAAAAAATTCTATCATTTTTAATAATTTTAATTTGAACCCCCACAGGGGCTTGCCGATCTTACCGCATCTACTATGTTAAATGCCGTCCCGCATAGGCAACTATAGCGGAACGACCTTTGCCGTGTAGCTGCGGCAACCTCGACAAGTGCTCAACACAGGTAAGATAGTCAGGATTGCCTGAGAATCAACGGCAAAATTTCAATGGATCGGAAGAATTCCCCGGAAAATCACAAGGCATAGCGCTTAGGGCAAAGGCTTGAAAAGCAGAGGGTTTGCACAGCAACTGATTTGCGCTATGCTCCATGCCCTCTGCGCTTTGCCACTTACCACTGCCGGTATTGATAATGCCCGCGATGAAGATTGTACAGTACTTCGACAGAAAATAACAAAGCCAGTGCTGAGTAAAAAATCCACATAAGGATAAGAATAACCGAACTCAAAGAGCCGTATAACACGCTGACTTCAGTGATATGGCTGATGTACAGGCTGAAGAGTTGACGGGCTATCAGCCACAGGAGACAGAAAACAATTGCGGAAAACAGACAATACCGAAACCGTATTTTAATATTCAAAAAAAGCTTGATGGTAACCAGATAAAATACGATCAAAACCCCAGCGGATAGCAGGTTGAGCCGATGGGAAGTCAAAACCGGCATCGCCAGTTGATAGATCTGATTCACATATGGCGTGTTGTTTATCGTATTCAGAACATGAGACCCCACCGTTGACAGGATAATCCAGATGAAGTTGGACATGAAGAAAAGCAACCCGGCAAAAACACTGATGATAATATAAAACGCCTGACCAAAGACCAAATGACGCGCCGGCAGCTGAAATATTTTGCGGTAGGACGTTTCAAGCGATTTGATAAATAGGCCGCTGATGAGTGGCAGCATTAAAAAATTGATGGCTTTAAAGGACCTGTAGGCGTCCGGGTTAACCACATGCGACTTGATCCAGCTCTTTGATACAAACGGGATAATATGGTTGATCTCTTCGGCCAGGATTTCCGAAATATTGCCGGCCCAGACAGCATTGGTTATGAAAAACCCCTTCACAAAATCAAAAATCAATATGCTCAGGGTGGTAAATGGAATGATGGAAAGCAAAAAAACAAATGATACCGACAAAGACAGCGTTACACAGTCATCCTTTGCAAAATTGTTAACCGAGGCCACAAGCAGATGATAGCCCGGAATATGTAATCGTATGACCCGTGTCTTCATGGTTGCAACCGGCTGGCCGCTTCAATTAGCGACACCATCCCCCCTCAGGATATTTTGGCCCGAAACTAACGTCACCTTATCTGGTGGTTTCAAATTAGGATTCCGTTAGCTCGTCTGTTAGATCCTCGCGGACATCATATTCCAGTGATTTTATGTTGGGAAAAAGTTCAACCAGGATTTGTTTTGATTTTTCGATGCTGCTGATCGCCCGAAACATTTTAGTATTTTCGGTTTTGGTCAAATCCAGCTGTCCGCTTATTTCGTCGATGTCATCCAGAATAAATTCCAGCTCGTTGATGACTCGCAAAAAATCTTGAGCCTCCATAACATCCTCCTTTTGGTGGTCCCCCCACGCTCAAAAAAAATATCGGCAGTCACACCGAAAACTTGAGTGATTTTTAAGCCCGTCCATCCACACAGCCTGATTGCGGTATTCATTTGATTTTGTAGTTATATAGAAGGGATAAGAGATGTGAAGATAAATAGGGGCCAGAGGTTCCCGCCCTCGCCTACCAGGCTTCCGTCTTCGTTAAGACTTCGCCGGGACATGATGGCGTGGCAGGCGAGATTCGGGGTTTCCTCCTTGGTTAAGACGACGGAGGGCAGGTAAAGTTGTAGGTTGTGCGTTGCGGTGTAGGGTGTCAGTTTTCTGAGGAAAAAGGTCAGACAGCAAAATACCGATGAAAAACTGCAAGTTGAATTGCACTGTCGGTTTACTGTTCTCTGTTATCTGTTTTCTGAACCTGACACCTGAACACTGCCTGTCCTCCGTAGCTTCTTGAGCGAAGGAGGGAAACCTGAAACCGGCCTCAATGCAGAATCCTGGATTGAGGATGCTTTTTGTGCCAATGACCCCAGCGGGTGTCTTCAAAATCCAGCATCGGCAAGCGCCGATCAAAATAAAC
>JAHEIW010000003.1:0-8980 GCA_024639185.1 Deltaproteobacteria bacterium
GTTCGGCCCGTGAAGTCCATTTGATGGGCCTTAAAGAAGACCCGACGAACTTCTTGTTGATGCACGGGATGGCCTGCAATTCATCGGGTGTGATCGGATCGGCAATTTGCGCCGGTATTTTATGGAGCTTCTTTGTTTAATAAAAAATTGGGTATTTGGTATTGGGTACTAAATATTGGCAGAGTGACGTAAGCTTTGATCATCCAGAAAAAACCGACTATCCTTGTTATTCAACAATCCGAAATCTGAAATCCGCAATTGATTTACTGCTGGGTGGGGATCTCTTTGACGCAGCGGAATCCCATCCAGTGTGCACCGTTGACAGGATCTTCCGGGGCCCAGCGGCAGGTCACGCGCACAAAGGTGGCGGAGCCTAAAAAGCAGCCGCCCCGCATGGGCAGCTGATCATCCAGCCAGTTACCCTCGCACATTTCCCAGACGTTGCCACACATATCATAGCATCCAAACGGGCTAACACCCCGGTCAAAAATGCCGATCTCAGATGTATGACCCAAACCGTAATCATGAGAGTTGCAGTGTTCTGGCAAAAACTCCTGGCCCCAGGACCACCAGCGACCGTCTTCACCGCGCCCGGCCTTTTCCCACTGTTCCTCGGTTGGAAGCGATTTTCCGGCCCATTCAGCATACGTACGGGCATCATCCCAGCCCACAAACACGACCGGGCGCATCGGTTGACCCCACAGGGAGTGATTGATCAGGGTCGGTTCGCGATGACCGGTTGCCTTGATGAAATTTTGATACTGGTAGTTGGTAACCGGATAGCGGTCGATGTAAAAGTCTTGCAGGTATATTTCGCGGGCGGGAACTTCAGAGGCAAAAACTGGATTTTCCTGCCTGTCCAGCATAAAGATCTGGGCTAACTCGGCTTCGGTTATGCCTTTGGTGAAATCACCGGCCGGTACCCGCACCATCTCGGCCCCATCAACAGGGGCAATCAGAGTGTCCGGCAATGGACCGCTGCCCAGCATCTCCACTATGTTCCAACGCGAATCCATCTTAAATTCACCAAAGCAAGAGCTATTAGAATCATGTGGTCAACCACATAAACGGCGAATACCGCACGGCATAGAGCAGAGCGCAAAGCGCATAGCGTCAAAAGCGCACTATCCGCAAGGTCAGAGCAATCTTTTACCCTGTGCGCTATGCCCTTTGCCCCATGCGGAGATACTTTTTACGTTTGTCCTTCTTTGTCCAGCAGCTCCCGGTACCAGCAAGAAAATTCGAACATCCCCTGAAAATAATCGTCGTTGTTAACAAGACCAAGGGCCAGATCCAGTACCCCGCGACCATAGGAATTGCTGTATTCCTCCGAATCGCGTGATTGCAAGAACTCTCTGACCAGCATCTGTGTCGTTCGTTTGGTGGGATCTCGGCGGATGTCGATGGGGTCTTTGGGTTCTTCAAACGGATCCCACAGATCATAACCCTTTTTTAAGATGTGCTTCTGGCGTCGGGGCGACATACTGTCGAAAACAGCTTGTTTTCGCTTTTTGGCGTCTTCAGGAGAAAATTCGCTCATAAAGTTCTCCTTTTGCGTTTTTTTCCCGCCGGGGGCGCTTCGGTTTTTTCCTCCCCAATCCCCAGGAAATCTTCATCATACAGGGTGATCAACGCCATAGACAGCGGCACCAGCATATCCGCCAGTTTCACGTACCTGGATTTAAGATCCCGAATCAATTCGGCGGATAGCTGCTGCAGTTGATTGTTAATGACATCCAGGTTGACGGTGGGGTACGGCTCACCTTCTTTAAAGTCTGATTTGCCACAGGTATGCCCCTGCCCCCCGATGGCGGTGGGAATGCCATAAAAACGACAGGTCAAGGGGCGATTGTCATACAGATCGCATAACTCGGCTTCGTTTAGAAGCGGGCATTGAACCCGCTCTCGGGCCAATCCGGCCAATATCTCATCTTCACTTTTGCCGGCCTGCAAATCTTTGTAAGCCTGGCGTTTAATTTTGTGAATATGTCGATCTGCCCGGTTTGCTTTTTCCAAAAGGTCGGCTTTTTGGCTGCCCTTGATCCTGGCGTTAAATTTATGATTCATATAAAGGGCTTCAATCAAAGTTAAATCAAACAGCGCATGGCAGCAATCCGCACATTTTTCCTCGCATTTGACGCATTCCGCATAAGCCTGTTTAACATGTTCAAAGGCTTCATCGCTTTTGGCAACCAGAGCCTCATATTTTTGAAAATAGGGTGTAAAATCAAAATCCATGGGTCAGTTTTTCTCCTTATAAAGATACTACAAACATTTAGGTTAAACCATATAATGGTCGCTGTTAAGATACAAGTGCCTAAAATTAGGGTTGGACTCAATATTTTTGAAATTTAGGCATTTTAGTACATTTTAGTTCAATTTAGGCATTTCCAGATGTTTCACGTGAAACAGCCGTCATTATTGAGTGTTTCTTCTTTTTGTAAGGAAACAAGCGTTTATTGGGGCCTTGCAGGCTTGAAATTACTTTCCAACACAAAATTGACTGAAAATCTGGTCCAGCACATCCACTTTGACCGTTTCACCGATAATCACCCCGAGGGCGTCTATGGCTTCTTGCAGGTGGATGGCCACCAGCTCGCTGGAGGTTCCGTTTTGCAGCTGCTCTATAACCGCTTCGGCCGCAGCAAGACTGGCTTCAAGCAGCAATTTATGTCTTAAATTGGGAACGATAGCCGCATTTAAATCCAAGGAAGCTTTACCAGCGGCCAGCTTAATTATTTTTTCCTTGAGCTGATCAATTCCGTTATCGTACAGGGCTGAAATGAGCACCTGATCCTCAAATCGCCAATCGTCCGGCAGGGCTGTTGCGCTGTCCGATTTTATGAGATCCATTTTGTTGTGAACCATAATAATGGATTTTGATTTGATTTTGTCATAAATGCCGTGATCATCAGGACCCACCGGGCGATGGGCTTCAACCATAAAAAGCACTAAATCAGACCCATTGACATGCGCGAGGGTCTTCTCGATACCGATCTTTTCGATCGGATTTTCAGTTGGATGCAAACCTGCCGTATCGCTGATGACAACCGGTATCCCCTGGAGGTTTAGGGTTTCTTCGATGATATCTCGTGTGGTTCCAGGCAGATCGGTCACAATCGCCCGATCCTTTTTGACCAGTTGATTTAAAAGACTGGATTTACCCACATTGGGACGTCCGACCACCGCCACCGAAATGCCGTCTCTGAAAATATGCGCATCAATGTAATTTCGGATCAGTCCGTTAAGGGAGGCGACAACTTCTTTTTGAAGCGCTTGAATCGTAAGCTTTGGGTCGATCAGATCTTCAACGTCATCGGGAAAGTCGATGGCCGCTTCAACCTGGGTAAGGACAGCAATCAAATGATTTCTGGACAGCGCCACCCGATCCTTTAGCGCTCCGCTTATCTGTGCCGCTGCCAGTTTTAAATTTTTTTGCGTCCGGGCATTGATGACATCGATAACCGCTTCTGCCTGGGTCAGGTCGATCCGCCCATGCAGAAATGCGCGGCGGGTAAATTCACCCGGATCAGCCAGTCGGGCGCCCTGGCTTAAAACCAGATCGAGGATGGCATGCAGGGCCACGGCACCGCCGTGGGCGTTGATTTCGACCACATCTTCACGGGTGTAAGTGTTTGGCCCCCTCATGGCCGAAATTAAGACTTCATCTAACAGGGCGCTGTCTTTTGGATTAATAATGTGTCCGTAGTAAAGGCGATGCGATTTAAATTTGAAGCCTCGAATGCCCGTATTTTGCCGGTTCTGCCCGGCGGTCGCATGCGGACGGCTTTTAAGGGGTCTGAAAACAGCCTGCGCAATCGCAAAAGCATCTTTGCCGGATATTTTCACAATGCCGATGCCCCCCCGACCAGCGGGTGTGGCAATGGCTGCAATGGTATCTGAGTCTGTTATCATAAGCCTTCAATTGAAAAGGGGCTTGTGTTTAGACCGTGCACGCTGAAGGAGCTGAAGCTTGCGGTATAATCAACTGTTAGCGGAACGCCTTTTGGACAAGAGGACAGACCGGCAGGAAACCCAACATCAGGGCTCAAATCCTTCAATCGAGACACAAAAAGCGCGATTTTAGGATCGGGGCCACCGCCAAAAGCCGCAAGCGAACGATCATTCAGCGACTATCGTCGCGCAGCATTCTTTTTTTTAGGCAGTATCACCAATTTTCTTAAGGGACCATCTCCCCGGCTGCGGGTTTGAACGGCGGAAAAGTCCTGTAAAGCGAGGTGAACAATCCTGCGATCGTAAGCATTCATGGGGCCTAAAGTCATCGGCTTGCCGATTCTTTTGGACTTTTCAGCCAGCCGCAGCGCCATTTTTTCTAAATTTTCTTTACGGGTTTCCAGATATCCCTCGATATCCACCAGAACCCGTGTTCGGTTTTGATTGTGCTTGTTGACAACTTTATTGACGATGGCTTGGATGGCATCCAGGGTTTGCCCGCGCTTGCCGATCAAAATACCCGCATTACCGCCGTTGACATTGAACAATAGCCTATCTGCATCCTTTTCAACACTGATTCTGGCATCCGCGGTAATGGCGTCAACTATACGCTGCAAAACGAGCCGTCCCATTTCAGTGGCATCATCCGAAAACGAAAACTGTTTTGGGCCGTCTGGGTCGTCGGCCCCATTTGCCTTCTTTTTGTCCGTATCCAAACCAACCCTATCGTTGGATGGGCGAATGTCATCTGCTTTAATGCGATCCTCAATGGCGGATTCGGCTTTTTCGTCCGGCACCGGCGTATCTTCCGGGAGCTGCACCCGAATTTTGGCTTTTTTGGTTCTGGACAAGCCGAATATACCGCTGGAGCCGTAAGAAAGTACTTCGTATTTTAGCTCATTTTTCGGCAAATTGAGTTCGGCGCTGGCAAGCTTGACCGCTTTGTCAACATTTTTGGCCTTGAATTCCAGCTTGGCTGACATGTATGAACCTCCGTGATTAGGCGTATTTTTTCTGGGTATAATATTGCTGTGCAATTGATAGAATGTTGTTCACCAGCCAGTATAAAACCAGGCCGGATGAAAAATTAATAAAAATGACGGTAAAAATGATGGGCATAAACATCATCATTTTGGCCTGGGTGGCATCTCCCATCGGGGGCGACATTTTTTGCTGAAGCAGCATACTGGCACCCATGATGACGGTCAGGACCGGAATACCGTATGGGGGCTCCATAAACGGTATTGAAAAATTAAAATTGAACAACCGATCCGGTGCAGACAGGTCATTAATCCATAAAAAGAATGGCGCATGCCGCAGTTCAATGGCCTGGTACAACATGCGATAAAGAGCAAAAAATACCGGCAGCTGAACAACCATTGGCAGACAACCGCCCAGCGGATTGATTTTATAGGTTTTATAAAGACCCATGACCTCCTGGTTCATGCGCTGTTTGTCATCTTTGTATTTTTCACGGATCTCTTTCATGAGCGGCTGTATTTTTTTCATTTCGCTCATGGATTTATAGCTTTTTTGTCCCAGGGGCCACAGCAGGACTTTAACCAGAATGGTTAGAATAATAATGGCCACGCCGTAATTGGGAATACCGCTGTGAAACAAATTCAGCAGCCACAGGCAGGGCCGCGCAATGAAATCAAACCAGCCAAAATCAATCAGCTTATCCAGATTATTACCCACATTTTTCAAATAGCTTATTTTTTTCGGGCCGATAAAAAGCCGGTAGTTGTAGGTATACTGGTTCCCTGGAGCAATGACTTTTTCGGGCTGCTGGTATTGAGCGGTGACAAATTTATCCGAATTCAAGGACAGTTGTAATCGGGACTCTTCGACTTGATCAGGGATGAGCCCGGACATGAAATAACGGCTTTGAATCGCAATCCATTTGATTTTACCGTCAAATGAATTTTGATCTTCCAATTTTTTAATCTTTATTTGCTGAAGTTCGTCATTGATCAGAGCGCTGGGCCCTTGAAACGCATACATGCGCTTGTCCGTGGGAGCCCTGCCGTTTAAGCCGATAGCGAGTCTGTCCTGGATGCTGCGCCCGGATCCATTTTTAACGGTCACATCCAGGCCAACAATATAGGAAGTCGCATCAAAACTGAACGTTTTTTGGATGACCACACCCGTAGGCGAACGCCATAGAAAGGTAAGGTTTCGGGCGGATTCTTCGACAGTCAGCTGATCGGCGGCCAAATCGGTGCTGAAAACAGCTTTATCCAGTCCGTCAATGCTTTTGCCGATAAATCCGAGATGGCCGACGCCCAATGCCTGGTCGGATATAAGTACTTGTTTTAATGTAGAATCTTTTTGAACGCGTTCGCGATACTGTTTGAGCAGAAAACTGTAAATCACCGCCCCGTTTTCAGAAATTTTGGCCTCATAAAAGGGGGTCTGCACAGTGATGGTTCTGGCGATTGAGGGCGCCTCAGCTTCGATGGTCGGCTGAGGGCTAGCACCGGCTGTTTCGCTTTCGGCCACATAGGGCTGCGCCTGTTCTTTGTCTTGAACCGGTTGCTCTTGAGTCGCTACTGGCGTCTCAGCTTCTTTAGCAGGTTTCTGCGGGGGCGTCGGCGGAGTGAAAAAAAACTGATAGACCAGAAATATGATCAGAGAGAGCACGATGGCTATTAACAATCGCGACTGTTCCATGGTTTTCTCCTAAGAGCAGGTTGTCAAATGGCGACGCTTTTCTTTGGCGCACACAGCGCCGATCAAACAGTTGTTACATTCGGGGTCTTCGCAGGGTGAGCATGAGCTGCGCCTTAAACAAGCGACCCTTTATCCTGTAAACGGCGTTCGTATTGTTTTGTTAGGCGCAGATTGGGGAACCGGATCAACACCACCCGGATGAAAAGGATGACATCGTAGCAGACGTTTGGATGCCAGAAACAGACCCTTGAAGGGACCATGCTGGCGGATAGCCTGATGAGCATAATTCGAACAGGTTGGGTAAAAACGACAACAGGGGCCCAATAGCGGAGATAGTGTATATTGGTACACCCTGATCGATAAGAGCATCAATCTCAATATGATTTTTTTAATCAACACTATTCACAATCTGTTCAAACAAATCTTGAAGGGATGATAATACCTTCTCAGCTGAAAGGTCTGCGGCCTTTTTTTTGGCTACAATGTTGAGATCCCAGTTCTGATTAAAGTGCCGCCGGTTTAATCGGAAATATTCGCGAATCAAACGTTTAACTCTGTTTCGGCGTGCAGCTTTAGCGACCTTTCGCGTAACCGTAATGCCCAGTCTGGAGTGATCAAGTTGGCCCGGTCTGAAAAAAGCAATAAAGCAGTCGTTTTGTGCCTTGCGCCCGGACCGGGTGAGTTCTAAAAATTGCGATCGCTTCAGGATTCGATCTTCCTTTTTAAAGGAAAAACGCATCGTGATCCATCACCCGGTTCAATGGCCGTATCCGTTTAACCGGCAAGTCGTGCTCTGCCTTTAGCCCGGCGGCGATTAATTATCCTGCGTCCCGCTTTAGACGACATGCGCTTACGAAATCCATGATTTCTGGCGCGTCTGATCCTGCTGGGTTGAAAAGTGCGCTTCATTTTTATAACTTCCCTATTTTATTATATATTTTATATTTTTCGGCAGGCGCCTTCTGCCAATTTGTATGGCCCGAGCGTGCGTAACCAGAAATTTATGATATAAATCACAAGCTTGAAGTCGTGTCAAGATTAAAAATTTTTTCACATAAAGGCTTTATTCTTGATGAATTTCAAATATATCGAATTCTTCCAGGTGATAGGTGGTGTTGGGGTATATGACGATTTGCTTGCCGATGGCTTTTTCAAGAGCAGCAATCAGGGAATTTTCTTCGTCGTGCAGCAACTCGGCGATCTGTGGGTTAACTCTTAATGTCAGCCGGACGCCATTCATATCCCGGGATTCCCGCAAAATCTCGCGGAAAATCGTGTAACAAATAGTCTGCTTGGATACAATATAACCCTCGCCATCACAATAATAGCACGGCTCACACAAAATTCGCGTCAGCGGTTCACGCGTGCGTTTGCGGGTCATCTGAATGAGCCCCATATCAGACATCGGCAGCACATTGGTTTTGCTCTTGTCCTTTAACAGCGCCTCCCTCAAGGCGGTGTAAACCTTCTCACGATTGGACTTTTTGTCCATATCGATAAAATCAATTATGATAATACCACCCAGATCCCGCAGCCGGACCTGGTAGGCGATCTCTTTGACAGCCTCCAGGTTGGTTTTTAAAATCGTTTCTTCCAGATTGTGTTTGCCGACATAGCGGCCGGTGTTGACATCTACCGCCACCAGCGCCTCGGTGTGCTCGATGGTGATATAACCGCCGGATTTCAACCAGACCTTGCGCTTCAGGGCGCGTGAAATGTCGCCTTCCAGGTTATAGGCATCAAAGACCGGCTCGGCGCCTTCATAGAGCACAACATGATCTTTTAAGGTGGGCATGTAAGTATCCAGAAAGGATAAAACCGATTCATAGGTCGATTTGTCGTCGATCACCAGTTTTTCGACTTCATGGATCAGCAAATCCCTCACTGCACGCAGACTCACGGATATTTCATGATGCAGGACGGACGGTGCAGTGGCTTTTTCGTGCTTTCTCTGGATGTTGGCCCATAGATTATTTAAAAAGGACATTTCTGAAGCCAGTTTTTCTTCCGGTTCGCCTTCCGCTGCGGTGCGCACAATATAGCCATGGCTATTGGAGCGCAAATTCACAACCGCCTGCCGTAAACGCTCGCGCTCGGCTTCATCTTCTATTCTGCGCGAAATTCCGATGTGATCGGATGAGGGCATCAGCACCAGAAAGCGGCCGGGCAAAGAGATGTAGGACGAAATCCGCGCGCCTTTGGTGCCCATGGGTGATTTGGCAACCTGGGCCATTATCTCCTGGCCTTCGGCAATCAGCTCCTCGATCTGCTGGCTGCGCCGGTTTTCAAATGCTTCCGGCTCCGGTTCGATGTCGGTTTCGGCTTCCAGTTCGTCGGATTCTATCTGAAAAAG